>DMUE01000185.1:0-3027 GCA_003476465.1 Microbacterium sp.
GTGTAGCCGAGCGACGCGGCGGCGTCGAGCACGCGCGTCCGTGTCGCCTCGGTGACGGGCGCCTTGCCGCTGAACACGACCGACGCGGTCGACGGCGACACCTGCACCGCGCGCGCGACGTCGGCGATCGTCGCCCTTCCGGCAGCCATTGCACCTCCGTTCCGGCGGTCGGTCCCCTGATGTTACAGCCCCGCAACCGCCCCGCATCGAATCGATTCGATATGCTCTCGGCATGTCGGATCTCACCGCTCCCGTCGACCGCCCCGCTCTCTTGCGCTGGCGCACGGCGGTCTTCGCCATCTTCACCGCGAGCGGACTCTCGATCGCCACCTGGGCCTCCCGCGTGCCCGCCATCAAAGAGGCTCTGCAGATCGACAACATCCAGATCGGCTTCGTCCTCCTTCTCGCCGGAGTCGCGTCGATCGTCGGACTCTCGCTCAGCTCGATCGTCCTCGCGCGCTTCGGTGCCCGCCGTGGCATGTTCGTCGCGCTGGTCGTCGTCGCCGCCGGGGTGGCGATAATCGGAGTGGGAACGGATGCCTTGGGCTCCTACGGCGTGGTCGCGCTGGGTCTCGTCCTCTTCGGCCTCGGCAACGGGTCGCTGGACGTCATGATGAATGTCGACGGCGCCGTGATCGAAAAACAGCTCGGCAAGACCCTGCTGCCGCTGTTCCACGCCTTCTTCAGTTTCGGCACCGTGCTCGGCGCAGGAATCGGCGTGCTCGCGGTCGCCTGGGCCCTGAACGTTCTCGTCCACACCGGGGTACTCGCCGGGGTGATCCTCGTCCTCGCGTTCGTCAGCATCGTCAGCGTGCCCGCCCGGGCGGTGGCTATGGATCCGACGCCCTCCGATCAGCCGGCCCGCGATTGGCGAGCCCGCATGCACGGGTCTCTGTCGGCCTGGCGCGAGCCCCGCACCTACACCCTCGGCGCGGTGATGCTCGGAATGGCCTTCGCCGAGGGGGGCGCGAACGATTGGCTCGCACTGACCGTGGTGGAGGGCCATGGGGCCGACCAGGCGCTGGGTGCGACGGGGCTTGCGGTCTTCTCGGCGAGTATGACGCTCGTCCGCGTAGCGGGCGGACCGCTCGTCGATCGCTTCGGTCGGGTCACCACGCTGCGTGTTCTTGCGGCCGCGGCCGCCGCCGGTCTGCTGCTTTTCATCCTCGCGCCATCGATCCCGCTCGTCTTGGTCGGTGCGGCGCTCTGGGGAGCCGGGGTTTCGCTCGGCTTCCCCCTCGGCATGTCCGCTGCGGCAGACGACCCCGCCCGCGCCGCCGCCCGCGTGAGCGCCGCCGCGACGATCGGCTATATCGCGTTCCTCTGCGGACCCCCGCTGCTCGGGTTCGTCAGCGAGCACGTCGGTCTGCTCAGAACCCTCTACATCCTGGTCGCGCTCATCGTCGCCTCCGGATTCGCCTCCGGCGCTACGCGGCCGCTTCCCGGCGCACATGTCGGCGAAGGGCGGCGCACAGAGAGCCGCAGGCAAATCCGGAAAGAAAAGGCCTCCACGTCCGACGACCCCTCGCTGCCGTAGGGACCACTCTCCGGGTCACGACTTGGCGAGAACCCCCGTGCGGTAGCTCGCCCCCTTGTGCTCGGCGGCGAGGCGGTCCCCTTTCCCGTGCAACTTCTGGCGCAGGGTGCCCTCGGCGTAGGCCGTGGGATACGCGCCTCGGGCCCGCAGCTCGGGAATGACGTACCGCACGATGTCTTCGAACGTCCCCGGCGTGATCGCGTAGGCGAGATTGAACCCGTCGACATCCGTCTCAGCCATCCACTCCTGCAGCTGGTCGGCGATCTCTGTGCCGGAGCCCACGAGGGTGGGGCCGAGGCCACCGATGGCGCTGATGCGAGCGATGTCGCGCACCGTGAACGTCTCACCGTGCGCAGCCGACTCCTCGTAGTTGGCGATGACGGACTGGATGGCGTTGCTCTTGACGTTGCCCACCGGCTCGTCGAGCTCGTACTGAGACAGGTCGATGCCCATCCATCCCGACATGAAGACCAGAGCGCCCTCGTGATCGGCGTACTGGAGAAAGTCCTCGTGCTTCGCCTTGGCCTTCTCCGGGGTCTCGTCGGTGATGATCGTCAGCAGCGTGTAGATGCGAGCCGCGTGGCGATCACGACCGGCTGCCTCGAGGGCGTCTCGGATCTTGCTGACGGTGTTCTTCAGCACGGCCTTGGTGGGACCCGCAACGAAGATCGCCTCGGCGTTGTCCGCCGCGAACTGGATACCGCGTGACGACGCGCCGGCCTGGTAGATCACCGGCGTGCGTTGCGGAGACGGTTCGGAGATGTGTATGCCCGGGACACTGAAGTACTTGCCCTCGTGACCGATCTCGTGCACCTTGTCGGGGTCGGTGAACACGCCGGTCTCGCGGTCGCGAATAACCGCATCGTCCTCCCAAGAGCCCTCCCAGAGCTTGTAGAGGACTTCGAGGTACTCGTCGGCGTACTCGTAGCGCTCATCGTGCTCGAGCTGGTCGTCGTTGCCCATGTTGCGGGCCGCCGAGGGGAGGTATCCCGTTACGACGTTCCAGCCGACGCGTCCCTTCGTCAGGTGATCGAGCGTCGACATCCGACGCGCAAACGGGTAGGGGTGCTCGTACGCCGTGCCTGCCGTCACGCCGAAGCCGAGGTTCGTCGTCACGGCAGCCATGGCCGAGACCAGCAGCACCGGATCGCCGACCGGCACCTGCGCCCCGTGACGGATTGCGGCGTCACTCGTGCCGCCGTAGACGTCGTAGGTGCCCATCACGTCGGCGATGAAGATCCCGTCGAACGTTCCGCTCTCGAGCAGCGTCGCGAGCTCGGTCCAGTAGCTCAGGTCTTTGTAGCTCGCGGATCGGTCATCCGGGTGGCGCCACATGCCGGACGACTGGTGGGCGACGCAATTCATGTCGAAGGCATTGAAATGGATCTGTCGAGTCATCGGGCAAGCGTCTGGCACTTTGGCGGCGAGCGCCAGCGCGGGCAACACACAGCGTCACACGGTTACACACAGCGTCACACGGTTACGCGCGG
>DMUE01000185.1:3066-3635 GCA_003476465.1 Microbacterium sp.
CCTCTGCTCGGCAGGCCTCCTCCGCTCGGGCGCACCCCGTACTCTGAGCGAGTGCGTCTCGTCATTGCCCGCTGCTGCGTCGACTACTCCGGCCGCCTCAGCGCGCACCTTCCCCTCGCCACCCGGCTCTTGGTCCACAAGAGCGACGGAAGCCTGCTCGTGCACTCCGATGGCGGCAGCTACAAACCCCTGAACTGGATGAGCCCGCCGTGCTCGCTGGTCGTGCACGAACCGGACGAGGATGCGCGTGAGGCCGGCATAATCGAGCAGTGGCGCGTGACCCATGCGAAATCCGGCGATGCGCTCCTCGTCAGCGTCTACGAGATCCTCCACGACACATCACACGAGCTCGGTGCAGATCCGGGTTTGCAGAAAGACGGAGTCGAGGCCGACCTCCAGCGCCTGCTCGCCGAGCAGGTCGAACGCATCGGCGACGGCGTCACCCTCGTGCGCCGCGAGTTCCCGACCGCGATCGGGCCGGTCGACCTGCTTCTACGCGATCCCTCGGGCGGAACGATCGCCGTCGAGGTCAAGCGCCGGGGTGACATCGACGGCGTCGAGCAGCTGAC
>DMUE01000158.1 GCA_003476465.1 Microbacterium sp.
TGGCCATCGTCTCCGCGTCGTTCGTCGGCGCACTCGTGGGGTTCCTGTGGTGGAACGCACCGACAGCGAAGCTGTTCATGGGTGACGTCGGCTCCATGGCGATCGGCGGCGTCATCGCCGCGATGGCGATCCTGACCCGCACCGAACTGCTCGTCATCCTCGTCGCGGGCGTCTACGTCATCGCCTCGGGCTCGGTCATCCTGCAGCGGCTCTACTTCAAGGCAACGCGGGGCAAACGGCTGTTCCTGATGAGCCCGCTGCATCACCATCTCGAGATGCGCGGCTGGCCCGAGGTGACCATCGTCGTGCGGATGTGGATCATCGCCGGCATGCTCGCCGTGTCGGGCGTCGGTCTGTTCTACGTCGAATGGTTGACCCGGGCATGAGCGCGCCACTGGCGCAGCTGACGAGTTGGAACGCCGACTGGGCCGGCCTGCGCGTCGTCGTCCTGGGGCTCGCGCAGACGGGCTTCTCGGCCGCCGACACCCTCGCCGAACTCGGCGCCGAAGTCCTCGTCGTCACCGAGTCCGCGGCGCAGGAATACGCCCGCCTACTGCCCGTGATCGGTGCCGACCTGCATGTCGGCCCGCTCGACGAGGTTCCCNNCCGTTCCCCTGTGGGGCGACATCGAACTCGCCTGGCGCCTGCGCGACAAGGTGGTGAGAGGCGGAGCCGTCGGAGCGGATGGCTCGCCCGCCGACTGGATTCTCATCACCGGCACGAACGGCAAGACCACGACGACGCGCCTGGCGGCGGCGATGCTCGTGGAGGGGGGCCTGCGGGCGGCGCCGTGCGGCAACATCGGCGTGCCGGTGCTCGATGCGATCCGCGACCCTGCCGGGTTCGACGCCCTGGTCGTCGAGCTTTCGAGCCACCAGCTCTGGTACCTCTCGCTGGCGAAACCGGAGGGTCAGCCCTCGCCGCTCGCCTCCGTCTGCCTGAACCTCGCGGAAGACCACCTCCAGTGGCACGGTTCGTTCGACGCGTACCGTGACGCGAAGGCCGTCGTCTACCGCAATACGCGCGCGGCGTGTGTCTACAACAAGGCGGATGTCGCGACCCGCGAGATGGTCGAGGAGGCCGAGGTCGTCGAGGGTGCGCGGGCGATCGGCTTCGACCTGGGCGTTCCCGGACCGAGCGATTTCGGCATCGTGGACGGGATCCTCGTGGACCGCGCGTTCCTCGAGGAGCGCCGGTCGAACGCGCTCGAGTTGACCACGATCGATCAGCTCACCGCGGTCGGACTCGCCGCCCCGCACATGGTCGCGAACATCCTCGCGGCGGCCGCGCTGTCTCGTGCGGCCGGCGTCGCGCCATCCGCCATCCACGACGCGCTGGAGGAGTTCCGCCTCGATCCGCATCGCATTCAGGTCATCGCGCGCCGCGACGGCGTGACCTGGGTCGACGATTCCAAGGCCACCAATCCCCATGCCGCCGCGTCTTCGCTGTCGGCCTACCCGGGAGCGATCTGGATCGTCGGAGGGCTGCTGAAGGGTGTCGACATAGCACCGCTCGTCGCCGGCCGCGGCACGGGCGTGAAGGCCGCGATCGTGATCGGTGTCGCGCGCGGCGAAGTGCTGACGGCATTCGCGCGACACGCCCCCGACGTGCCGGTCTTCGAGGTCGAGCACGGTGAGACTGAAGAGGTCATGAGGCGTGTCGTCGAGCAGGCGGCGGGCATCGCGGCGTCGGGAGATGTCGTGCTTCTCGCTCCGGCGTCCGCTTCCTTCGATCAGTTCAGCGGATATGCCGAGCGCGGCACGCGCTTCGCGGAAGCGGTTCGCGGGCACGTCGAAGGCCTCGGCGCCGAGGGTGACGAGACGGTTCCGGAACACGAGAAAACGCAGGCAGGGGAGACGGATGGCGACTCGGACGCCGACACGCCCCCCGGGGGCGACGCCGGAGCGTGACGAGGCATCCGTGTCCGGAGGGCTCGCCGCACGGGTATCGCTCGGTCGCGTGTGGGCACCGGTTCCCAGCGAGTTCCTGCTGATCTCATCGACCGCGATCCTGCTCACCGGCTTCGGCCTGGTCATGGTGCTCTCCGCCACCACCGCGTCGGCGACGGCCGAGGGCGGCAACCCCTTCGAGGGTCTGCTGAAGCAGGGCGTCTTCGCGGTGATCGGCGTTCCTCTGATGTTCGTGGCGTCCCGCTTTCCCGTGGGGTTCTGGAAGAAGATCGCCTGGCCGCTGCTCGGGCTGGCGACGGCTTTCCAGCTGCTCGTCTTCGTCCCCGGGCTCGGTGTCGAGATCCTCGGAAACCGCAACTGGATCTCGTTCGCGGGACAGACGGTACAGCCATCCGAGTTCCTCAAGCTCGCTCTGGCGCTGTGGATCGGCTACGTGCTGTACCGCAAGCAGACTCTGCTCGGGTTGTGGCGGCATGTCTTCATCCCGCTCGTGCCGGTCTCGGCGGCCGTCATCGCGACCGTCATGGCGGGTAGCGACCTCGGCACCGTCATGATTATGGTGCTGGTCGTGCTCGGGGGCCTCTTCTTCTCGGGTGTCCGCCTGCGCATCTTCGTCCTCCCGCTCCTCGCCGCGGCTGGCTATGTGGCGTACATGGCGGTCGCGAGTCCCAATCGCATGCGCCGCATCATGAGCTTCGCCAACGAGGACTGCGACTACTTCGACGAGTGCTATCAGGCGATGCACGGCGTCTTCGGGCTGGCGGGCGGCGGCATCTTCGGTCTGGGCCTTGGCAACTCGAAGGAGAAGTACGGATGGCTGCCCGCTCGCGCCAACGACTACATCTTCGCCATCGTCGGCGAGGAGGTCGGACTGATCGGATGCGTCGTCATCCTCGCGCTGTTCACCCTCTTCGCGGTCGGCGCCTTCCACATCATCCGCAAGACGCCCGACCCGTTCATCCGGATCGTATCGGGTGGTATCACCGTGTGGATCGTCGGCCAGGCACTGATCAACATCGGTGTCGTGCTGCGAATCTTCCCCGTGCTCGGCGTGCCGCTGCCGTTCATGTCGCAGGGCGGGACCGCGCTGCTGTCGGTGCTTCTCGCCTGTGGCGTGCTGCTGTCGTTCGCGCGCACTCTGCCGACATCGGCGCCCACTACCACCCGCGCCTCGAACGCGGCGCCGCGTGCGGGGCGGGGTAAAGTCTCGGCGTGACGACCTACCTGCTGGCCGGCGGCGGTACCGCGGGCCACGTGAATCCGCTGTTGGCCGTCGCCGACGGCCTTCGTGCTCGCGACCCCGACGCCGAGATCCTCGTGCTGGGCACCCGGGAAGGCCTCGAGGCGCGTCTCGTCCCCGCACGAGGCTACGAGCTGCTGACCATCGAACGCCTGCCGTTCCCGCGCCGGCCCGACCGTGCGGCGGTGAGATTTCCCGCGCGTTTCCGGCGGGCGGTGGGACACGTGCGGGGATCCATCCGCGACCGAGGTGTTTCTGTCGTCGTCGGGTTCGGCGGATACGCGTCCGCCCCGGCTTACGTGGCGGCGAGGCGCTCGGGAATCCCGTTCGTCGTGCACGAAGCCAACGCGCGTCCGGGTCTGGCGAACGTTCTCGGTGCGCGCCACGCGGCCGGTGTCGGTGTGGCGTTCGCCGGCACACCGCTCCGGCACTCCCGCGTGGTCGGGATGCCGCTTCGCCGAGAGATCGTAGGGCTCGATCGCGCGGCTCTGCGTGCCGAGGCGGCCGCGCACTTCGGGCTGGACGCGGCTCGTCCCACGCTGCTGGTGTTCGGCGGATCGCTCGGCGCTCTGCGGCTGAACGAGGCCTTCGCGGGGGCGTACGCCGACATACTTGCCGCCGGGTATCAGCTTGTGCATGTGACGGGGGAGCGGTCGGACTGGACCGATCCGGGCGCGCCTGGATACGTCGTCGAAAAGTATGAGGACCGGATGGATCTGGCCTTCGCGATGGCGGACGTGATTGTCTCTCGGGCGGGTGCGGCGACGGTGAGTGAGATCAGTGCCCTCGGCATCCCCGCCGTCTACGTTCCGTATGCCGTCGGCAACGGTGAGCAGCGCCTCAACGCGGCTTCCGCTGTCGCGGCCGGAGCAGCGGCGCTGATCGATGATGCGTCGTTCACCGCCGACCGTGTGCGGGCCGAGATTCTGCCGCTGCTGACGGATGTCGACCGGCTGGAGGGCATGCGCCGGGCCGCGGCATCCGTCGGCTCACGCACGGGGACCGAAGACCTCATAGCCCTCATCGACGAGGCCCTCGCGCGCTGACGGCTCTTCCGGCCGGTCGAACTGTCACAAACTGCTCGATCCGGTCGCGAGATGGAGCGTTCTGCGACATCTCGACGTGTGTCGTGCCGATGTCAGTTCAGGCGGCGTCTCCCAGGAGCACCGCGGCGCCTTCCTCAGCGGCGTCCGCTTCCCGTTCGTCGATGCGTGCAAGAGCGCGTCGACCAAGGGCGATCGTCAGAGTCGCGATTATCACGGACGTCGCGGCGAAGAGGTACGGCACCGACGCATTGAACGCGTGCCACAGCAAAGCGGCCAGCGGGGGAGCAGAGGCGCCACCGAGGAACCGAACGGCCGAATACGCCGAGCTCGCGACGGGGCGCGGGAAATCGGTGGCCTCCATGACCGACTCGGTGAGGATCGTGTTCATCAGGCCGAGCAGCAGGCCGCCCACGATGATGCAGGTGACCAGGGCGGCCGGGCTTGCGACCAGGATCGCCGCAACCACGAGATCGGCTGCCAGAAGCGGCAGCACGATCATCATCGCGGTCGTGCGCTTGACCCTGCGCAGCAGCAGCGGAGCTCCCCAGACGCTCGTCACCGCCAGGGCGAGTCCCCACCCGAAGAAGGTGAAGCCGATGCCCGTCGCCCCGAATCCCAGCGGGAACGGGGAGAACGCGAGCAATACGAAGAAGCCGATGTTGTAGAACAGCGCGGCGACCGCGAGGACCGCCAGGGCGGGCTGCCTGAGCGCCCGGAATGGAGCGGAGAACGGGATACGTACCCGCGGCTCAGGTGAGGAGCGCACGAGCACCGCGACTGCGACGAAGGCGACGGCCATGAGTACGACGACACCGAAGAACGGACCGCGCCAACTCACCTCGCCGAGCAGGCCACCCAGCAGCGGACCGATCGCGATGCCCAGGCCCAGCGCCGCCTCGTAGAGGATGATGGCCGCGCTGCTGCCGCCACTGGCGGCGCCGACGATCGTGGCGAGAGCCGTCGAGATGAACAGGGCGTTGCCCAACCCCCAGCCGGCGCGGAACCCGATGATCATGTCGACATTGCCGCTGACCGCGCACAGCAGCGCGAACACGACGATGAGCCCGAGGCCGACCATGAGCGTGGCCTTAGCGCCGATGCGGCTCGAAATCCAACTGGTGACGAGC
This sequence comes from Microbacterium sp., assembly GCA_003476465.1. Lineage (GTDB taxonomy): Bacteria > Actinomycetota > Actinomycetes > Actinomycetales > Microbacteriaceae > Microbacterium. The sequence goes on from DMUE01000158.1 coordinate 5,324, forward strand.
ATCGAGAGTCCGGTGACGAGCAGGTAGCTCGTGAAGAGGAGCTCGGCCTCGGTAGGTGACGCGGCGAGCGACTCGGCGATCGCCGGCAGGATCGGGTCGACCAGCCCGATTCCCATGAAGGCCACGACGCAGGCAAAGGCGACCGCCCAGACCTGGGCGGGCTGTCGCCACACGCTGGGGGCGGGAGCGCCGCTCATCGCACGACCTCCGGCACTGCGGTTGCGGCGGTCAGCGAGTCGGCGGCCGAGCGGATCGCCTCCCAGTCGGCATCGCTCAGGCCCGCGAAGTGCGGTTCCATCGCCGCCTGCAGATCGGCCAGCCAATGCTCCAGAGCTTCGACGCCGGCTGCGGTCGCCGACACGACGCTCGCCCGGGCATCGGTGGGATCGGACTCGCGCGCGACGAACCCGGCTTCTACGAGGTGGCCGATCAGGCGCGTCATGCCGGGCTGACTGACTCGGCTCATCGTCGCGAGGTCGCCCACCCGTTGCGGGCCGTTCTCGCGCAGCAGGCGCAGCGTGCGCCACTGCGCCGACGGCGCTTCGTTGTTCGTCTCCAAAGCAGCCAGGCGGGTCATCGCATGAGAGCCCAGAACCAATCGCAACAGATCTTCACCACGAGTCATGCCCCAACGATAGCCCAGATACATACCCACGTTATGTTTCTCTTCCCGGGTGGGGCTCGGCGCCGCGAGCGGCCGGGGCACGACGAGGGGCGACCCGGGCGCGCCGGGCGACGACCTCACAGGCGGCCGACCTAGACTTGTCGGGCCATGATCCGACCCGACCTGACCCTCCCGATCCCCGAGGACATCGCGGCTGCGCATTTCATCGGCGTCGGTGGATCCGGGATGTCGGGGCTCGCGCGCATGTTCCTGGCCCGAGGCATCCGGGTGTCCGGTTCCGACCGCGCCGACAGCGCCGCGCTCCGCCAACTGGAGAGCCTCGGAGCTCGCGTCCACGTCGGCCACGATGCCGCGAACCTCGGTGATGCCGATACGGTCATCCACACCGGGGCGATCTGGCCCGAGAACCCGGAATATGTGCTCGCCAAAGAGCGCGGGCTGCCGGTCATCCATCGCTCGCAGGCTCT
>DMUE01000140.1 GCA_003476465.1 Microbacterium sp.
TGCTGTTCCGCGCTCACGCGACGATGGCGCGCAAGCCTTCCTCGACCCGGTCCAGCCAGGCCCCCACGTTCGTACGCGCCTCCGCCGTGTCGGGGTACCGGCACCGCAGGTGCAGGCCGTCATCGTTGACGATGAACCAGATCATGACGCCGTCGGTGTCGATGACGGCCGAGACGTGTTGAATCCCCAGAGCCGCCTCGACGGCCGGCAGCCGGCGGGTGTCGAGCCACGAGATCGCGAACATGCCGGGACCCGCCGGCATGCCGCCGTAGGGGGCGAAGATCGGCGCGACNNGGGCCCGGTATCGACGAACTGGATGACCGAGTTGGTGATGAACCACCCCACCGAATCGTGCCAGCGGGGTTCGTTCCTGCTGTGCACCGGAAAGACCGCGCGCAGCGGCGTGCCGCCCATCCGCGCCGTCGTCTCGGCGAGCACCGACAAGGCCAGGGCGGTCATCCGGACGCCTCGGTCGCTCGCCCGCGCCTCGAAGGCGCGGGCTTCATCGGCCGACAACACGTCCCGCACCTCGACGACCTCGGGGCGCGGTGCCGAGACGTCGCCCAGGGGGAGGGGGAAGGTGGGCATCGTGCCGCCCTCGACGGCCAGGATGTCCCCCCAGCGCCGTTGCACGTCGACCGGGGCCGGAGGCATCCGTTCGAGCACATCGGAATGCTCTGCGAACGAGGGCGGAGCATCCGGCCCCGAGTCCGGAAATCCGGTGAGTTCGGCGATCATGTCGCGCACGAGGATGAGCAGTGACCACATGTCGACGTGCGCGTGGTCGGAGCCGATGATCGCGGTGGAACGGGGATCGAGTGGGTCGGGAGCATCCGGAGTGAGGACGCACACCCGGTGCGACGGGCGCTGGAACGGCGAACACGCGGCATCGAGCACGCCGCGCAGCACGTCTCTGGTCAGTTCGTCACCCCCGACCGGATGACGCAGCCACTCGCCGCCCGCGATCTCGATCTCGTGCAGCGCGAGCTCTCCCGCCCGGTCGTACGAGAAGGCGCTCCGCAGCGTCCCGTGCCGGCCGATGACAGCCAGCCAGGCTGCCGCGACGTCATCGAGCGTCGCAGCAGCGGGAAGCCGGAATGCCACCGCCATCCACGAGCCCGGCCGCGCCCCCTGGCTGACGTGACGGCGCTGGTCGAACGAGATGGGCAGTGCCCTTCCGGTGCGTTCTTCCGCGTGCGTGGCGAAGCTGTGCAGGGTGCCCCGCGGAAGGGACATCTGGGCGACATTCGTCAGGCGCATGGCGCCGTAGTCTAGGGGGTGAATATCACGTGCCTGTGACCGCCTGCCTGTGATTGGACGGTGCCGTGCCCACACTCGACGTCGAGAACGCCACGCTCGACTACGACATAACGGGCGACACCGGGCCGCTCGTGGTTCAGCTGCACGGCTTGACGTCGAGCCGGGAGCGCGACGCGCAGTTGGGCCTGGATCTCGGACGCGCTCTGCGCGACCATCGTGTGCTGCGCTACGACGCGCGCGGACATGGCGGGTCCACGGGCAGGAAGGACCCCTCGAGCTACCGATGGGATCGCCTGGCGAAAGACCTGCTCGCCCTGCTCGACCACGTGGCGCCCGGCGAGAGGGTGCACGGCGTCGGGCCGTCGATGGGCACCGGCACGCTGCTGCACGCCGCCGTACGCCAGCCCAAGCGCTTCGCGAGTCTGACCCTCGTGGTGCCGCCGACCGCCTGGGGGAGCAGGCGCGCGCAGGCCGCGACGTATCTGCAGAACGCCGACCTGGTCGAGCGGCACGGCATCAGCGCGTTCGACGAGGCGGGCAGCACTGCGCCGGTCCCGCCCGCGCTCGCGGACACGCCCGAGACAAGCCCGTCGATCAGCGAGAAGCTGCTGCCGACGGTCATGCGGGGCGCGGCGTCGACCGATCTGCCGGATCGCCGGGCGATTGCGCGCATCGACATCCCGACACTGATCCTCGCGTGGACGGGCGACCGGACCCATCCGGTCAAGACCGCCAACAAGCTGCACGAGCTCATCCCCGGCAGCCGGATCGTCATTGCGCGCACGCCCTACGGCATCATGGCGTGGCCCGGGTTGTTCGCCGAACACGTCGCGACCGTCGGCTCGAACTAGCGTCGCGCAGCAGCGGGGCGAGAATTGCGGGGGATCGCCCCGGTGCGGCTTCGGGGACTAACTCGCCGGGGAAGACGTGGCGGTATCGCGGCCGAGCGCTTCAAGCAGTCGCAGCCACACCTCGCTGAGCGTCGGGTACGAGGGCACCGCATGCCACAGACGCTCGATCGGAACCTCGCCGACGACCGCCACGGTCGCGGCGTGCAGCAGGTCGGCGACCCCCGCCCCGACGAACGTCGCCCCGACCACGGTGCGGCTCTTCGGGTCGACGATCAGGCGTGCGTGCCCGGTGTAACCCTCCGCGGTGACGGACGCTGCGGCGATGTTGTGCAGATCGTAGTCGGCGACTCTCACGTCGCGGCCCTCGCGCTCGGCCTGCGCGGCGGTTATGCCGACGGCGGCGACCTCGGGGTCGGTGAAGACCACCTGGGGCACGGCGGCATGGTCGGCAGTGGCCACGTGCCGGCCCCAGGGCACGTCGTCGACCGGCTGTCCGAGGCCGCGGGCCGCGATCACGTCACCGGCGGCACGAGCCTGGTACTTGCCCTGGTGGGTCAGCAGCGCCCGGCCGGTGAC
>DMUE01000150.1 GCA_003476465.1 Microbacterium sp.
TTTTCAAGCAGAAGACGGCATACGAGATTGCCTCTTGTCTCGTGGGCTCGGAGATGTGTATAAGAGACAGGACGATGTGGGCGCGCGCGCCCGTACGGCGGGCTGCTTCGATGACCAGCCGGATCGCCGCGCGTTCGCTCTCGGGCGGGCGGGAGGCGAGGAACGCGTCGTAGCCCGAGCCGCTGTCGAGGGCATGCAGGTGGGCGGGGTCTTCCGCATGGACGATGAGGAGGCCGTCGAATTCCGCGAGCTCGGCGAGCGCCGCTTCGAGCTGCGCGCCGTCGAGCTGCCCGAACTCGTCGATGCCGGAGGGTGAGAGGAAGCACTTCACGCCGACGACGCCGGCTGCGGCCAGCTCCGCCAGCGATCCGAGGTTCTCGGGCACCGCCCCACCCCAATAGGCGATGTCGACAGCGAGCTTGCCCTCGGTTGCCGCCCGCTTCGCGGCGAGCGCCGCGGGGCTCGTGGTCACGGGCACACTGTTCAGCGGCATGTCGACGATCGTGGTGACCCCGCCCGCGGCCGCAGCCGCGGTTCCCGTTTCGAAACCCTCCCAGTCCGTCCGGCCGGGTTCGTTCAGGTGCACATGCGAGTCCACGAGACCGGGTAGCACGCTCAGATGGTCGGGAATCAGGGTGACGGCCGAAGGACTCCCGCCGGATGCGTGAGCCACAGCATCCGGCTCGTGTTCCTCGATCGCGACGATCCGGCCCCGCTCGATGCGAACGAGCGCGGAACGAAAAGCCCCGTCGACGAAGACGCGGCGCGCGGCGATCGCGCGCGGGGCGCCGGGAAGAACGGTCATGGGCCAAACCTAAGCGTCTCGCGTTTCCCGGATGTTACTCACAGCAACATCCGGGAAACGCGACGACGTTACGGTGGCCCAATGCTCCTCTCCGAATTCAACGACGCCGACGCCGCGAGCGCGGCGTCCGTCGTCCGCGTCTGGGCCGACATCCCGGCATGGGTGGATGCCATCGTGGCCGGGCGTCCCTACCCCTCCGTCAGCGAGCTCGCCGAGCAGGCCGAAGCCCTCGCCGGGCAGTGGACGATCGCCGACCTCGACGCCGCGCTGAGGCGCCACCCCCGCATCGGCGAGCAGCCGACCGCCTTCGACGCCGGCGGCGCGGCTTCGCGCCGGGAGCAGTCCACGATGGCCGGCGCGGGCGACGACCTGGCCGNNGCTCAGCTGATCGAGATCGCGACGCTGCGCCTGCGCGAGGCGCTGACCGACGACAGGATCGACGCATGACGGCGCATCTGACCACCCACGTCCTCGACGCCGCGACGGGAAAGCCCGCTCCCGGCGTGGGGCTGAGCTTGGCCGAGGCATCCGGGGCCGTCGTGGCGACGGGAACGACGGATGCCGACGGCCGGGCTGGTCTCGGACCCGAACTCCTCTCGCCCGGGGCGTACGCCCTGACCTTCGCGACAGGTGCCTACTTCGCGGCGCGCGGCACCGACACGTTCTACCCGTCCGTCACCGTGGCGTTCCGCGTCGATGTCGCCGACACGNNCGCCATGAGATCGAGGATCTCAACGTCACCTCCCAGCTGCGCGGCGCCGCGCTCGCCGCCGCCTACCTGACGGGAGACAATGCGCACATCGTCGCGACGGACACCCAGAAGAACACGATCTTCGCCTTCGCGAAGGAGCACGGTGTGGGTTCGCCGGAGCGCTTCCTGCTGAAGCTCTCCGAGCACTTCACGTCGTCGTTCGAGTGGATCGAGGGCGGGCTCTGGCAGGCCGAGCAGTACGAATGGGAACGCATCATGGTGGACGGGGCGGAACACGACCACTCCTTCGTACGGAAGGGTCAGGGCACACGTCTCGCGGCCGTGCAGGTCTTCGGCGGGAGGACGCACGTGATCGGTGGGGTCAAAGACCTCACCGTTTTGAAGTCGACCGGGAGCGAATTCCACGGATTCCCGCGCGACCGCTACACCTCGCTCGAAGAGACATCCGATCGCATCATGGCGACGAGCGTCACCAGTCGGTGGCGCTACCTGCCCGAGGCGGTCNNCGCCCCTACGGGCTGATCGAGGGCACCGTCATCCGCGAGGGCATCGCAGACGCGCCCGACGCCTGGCTGGATCTGCCGGCGTTCGTCTGACCCGCCACAGCACCCAGGCGCGGGGAGCCGAGCGGGTCGGTCAGGCGTGGAAAACGGCGTGGATGCCCGGGCCGGCGACCGCGCGACCGCCCAAGCCGTCCAGCTCGAGCAGAACGGCCGTACCGGCGACGGTCCCACCGAGCGTCTGGACCAGTTCACGCGCGGCGGCGATCGTGCCGCCCGTGGCGAGCACATCGTCGAGCAGCAGCACCCGTGCACCCGGCGGCAGGTCGTCGTGCGCCTCGATCTCGGCGGTGCCGTATTCGAGCGCGTACGACACGGATGCCGCAGGCCGAGGAAGCTTCCCCGCCTTACGGATCGGCATCAGACCCACGCCGGCGGCCATCGCCGCGGCTCCCGCGAGCAGGAAGCCGCGCGCCTCGATTCCGGCGACGACATCGAACTCGCCCGCGAATGGCTCGACCAGAGCGTCGATCGTGGCGCGCAGCGCCGAAGCATCCGCCAGCAACGGCATGATGTCGCGGAACAGGATGCCGGGCTCGGGGTAGCCCGGGACGACGGCGATGAGAGACTCGGCGCGAGCGAGGGCCTCGATGGGGGGCGTCTGCACAGGTTTCACCCTAGCGGCCGCAGGGGCGCGCCTGCGGCCGCGAATCCCAGCTCTTCGGGCGGCGTGCAGCGGGGGAGGGGCAATCCGGGAACTGCGCGGTTGTGCAAGCGCTTGCCCTAGCCTGGAGGCATGACTTCTGTCGCGCAGAGCACACAGCCCGAGACGCGCCTGCCCTCCTCCCCGGGCTCCGAGTGGTGGCGTTCCGCCGTCATCTACCAGATCTATCCGCGGTCGTTCGCGGATGCCTCGGGCGACGGCATCGGCGACCTGCCCGGCATCACATCCAAGCTCGATGACCTCGAGCAGCTCGGCATCGACGCCATCTGGCTGTCACCGTTCATGACGTCCCCGCAGAAGGACGCCGGCTACGACGTGGCGGACTACTGCGACGTCGACCCCATCTTCGGTACCTTGGACGATTTCGACGCGATGCTCGCCGGGGCGCAGAGCCGAGGCATCCGCGTGATCGTCGACCTCGTGCCGAACCACTCCTCCGACCGCCACGAATGGTTCCAGGCCGCGCTCGCATCCGAGCCGGGAAGCCCCGAGCGCGCGCGCTACATGTTCCGCGACGGCCTCGGCGAGCACGGCGAGCTGCCCCCCAACAACTGGGAGTCGGTCTTCGGAGGACCCGCCTGGACGCGAGTCGAGGAGACCGACGGAACACCCGGCCAGTGGTATCTGCACCTTTTCGACACGTCGCAGCCCGACTTCGACTGGGCGAACGAGGAGGTGCGCGAGGGCTTCCGTGGCGTGCTGCGCTTCTGGCTCGACCGGGGCGTCGACGGCTTCCGCGTCGACGTCGCACACGGATTGGTGAAGAAGGACGGCCTGCCCGACTACACGCCCCCTGCGGACTCCGCATCTATGGGCGGCGGCGAGGCCGACGTGCCCTACTGGGGCCAGCCGGGGGTCCACGAGATCTACCGCGACTGGAACCGCCTGCTCGCGGAGTACGTGGGCGACCGCGCGCTGTGCGCCGAGGCCTGGCTGCCCTCCCCCGCGAAGACGGCGCTGTGGGTGCGCTCGGACGAGATGCACCAGGCATTCAACTTCGAGTACCTCCAGACACCGTGGAGTGCGGCGCGACTCCGCGCCGTCGTATCCGAGTCCCTCGCCGCGTACGGCGCGGTCGGGGCGCCCAGTACCTGGGTCCTGTCCAACCACGACGTCATCCGGCACGCCTCGCGCCTCGCTCTGACGGGCGAGATACCCCAGGGCTCGGGCATCGGCCCACGGTCCGAGGTGCAGCCCATCCCCGACCTGGGTCTGCGCCGGGCACGAGCCGCGAGCACGATGATGCTCGCGCTGCCCGGGTCGGCCTACCTCTACCAGGGCGAAGAGCTCGGGCTGCCCGAGGTCGTCGATCTGCCCGACCATGCCCGCCAGGATCCCACGTGGTTCCGTACCCGGGGTGAGCGCTATGGGCGTGACGGGTGCCGCGTGCCGATTCCGTGGACCGCGACCGGCGCATCGTACGGCTTCAACGACTCCGGGGAGGCTTGGCTGCCGCAGCCGGACCAGTGGGCGCAGCTCGCCCGCGACGTCCAGGTCGATGACCCGGACTCGACGCTGTCGCTCTACCGCCACGCGCTCCGGCAGCGGCGAGAGCACGGGCTCGGAACGGGAACCCTGACATGGTCCGACGGCTACGGTGACCACGTCGTGGCCTTCCGCAACGGCGACATCACGGTGATCGCGAACGCGGGAACCGAGCCGGTCGCGCTGCCCGAGGCATCCGCCGTGGTGCTCATCAGCGGCCCCCTCGAGGACGGCATGATCGGCTCCGACACGACGGTCTGGCTCGAGGCGACCGAGACCGAGTAGCGCAGCTGTGGCCGGCATCGACGACGTCGCCCGAGCGGCCGGGGTGTCGACCGCGACCGTCTCTCGAGCACTGAGCGGTCGGGGTCGGGTCTCAGCGGCGACGCGGGCGCGGGTCGAGGGCGCCGCGGACAGCCTGGGATACGTCGTGCAGGCGTCGGCGTCGAGCCTCGCCTCGGGTCGCACCCGCAGCGTCGGGGTGCTGCTGCCACTGCTGGACCCATGGTTCTTCAGCACGGTGCTCGGCGGAATAGCCGACGCTCTCGCCCGCCACGGGTACGACATCACCCTGTACGTGCTGAGTAAGGATGTCGACGCTCGACGCGAGATGTTCGGGACGTTTCTGCGGCGCCGCCGCGTGGACGCCGTCATCGCCGTCTCGATCGCGCTCGACGAGCGGGAATCGACCGCGCTCACGGGGCTCGGGCTCCCCATCGTGCGGATCGGGGGTGCTCGCGGGCAGGAGCCCAGCCTGGCCGTCGACGACGAGGCGGTCGGCGCGCTGGCCACGTCGCACCTCCTGCAGCTCGGTCACCGCCTCATCGCGCACATCGGCGCCCTGCCCGAGTTCGACAGCGACTTCCGGGTGCCGACGCAGCGGCGCCACGGGTACGAGCGCGCGCTGACGGAAGCCGGAATAGAACTCGATGACGGGCTCTTCGCGGCGGCGGATTTCACGATGACGGGGGGCGCGGCCGCTGCGGTGCGCCTGCTCCGACGAGAGCATCGGCCGACCGCGATCTTCGCGGCGAGCGACGAGATGGCCCTCGGAGCGATCCTGGCTGCGCGGGACCTCGGGTTGCGCGTTCCGGAGGACCTCTCGGTCGTCGGTGTCGATGGCCACGAACTCGGCGCGTTCTTCGGGTTGACGAGCATCGACCAGTTCCCGCGCGAGCAGGGTTCTCGCGCTGCCGACACGGTGCTCGATCTGCTCCAGCCCGGGACGAGGCCGGATGCTCCACCGCCCCGGAAGGTCCTGCCCTTCGAACTCGTGGT
>DMUE01000096.1 GCA_003476465.1 Microbacterium sp.
CGTCCGACGGCGGGTGACGAACAGCAGGCGATCTACGACGCGCTCGAGGCCGCACTGGCCGCAACGCTGCTCCTGCAGCTGGCGCTCCCGGATGCCGTGGCGTTCCGCTTCGGCTTCGGGATCGGCGCTCTCGTGCCGATCCCGAGCGCCGCCGGCGAGATTCCCGAGGGGCCCGCATGGTGGGCGGCGCGCGAGGCGATCAACACGGTTCACGCGATGCAGCGCCGCGCAGCGCCGAGCGCGCGCGCATGGGTCGTCGGTGGTGCCGACCAGACTGAGGGCATGCCGATGTCCGTGCCGCTCGCCAACGCCTACCTGCTGGCGCGCGACCAGATCGTCACAGCGATGTCGGAGCGTACGCGCCGGCTCACCTACGGACGCTGTCTCGATCGGTCCCAGCAGGACCTCGCTCAGAGCGAGGGCATCAGCCAGTCCGCGGTTTCTCAGGCGCTCGCGGGGGCCGGAGCATCCGCGATCGTCGAGGGTTTTCAGTCCCTGACCAAGCGGCAGGCACCGTGATTCTCGCCGGGCTCGCGCTCTTGGCCATCGGCACGGCCGACCTGGTGCGCGCCTTCGTACGCGCCCGCCGCTGGATCGGGTTCGCGCTCGTGGCGCTCGTGGTCATCGCGATCGGCGTCTGGGCGGCCGCACCCCTCCCGATCGCCGTCGCTCTCGCGTCCGCAGCGCTCTGGCTATGGCTCGTGCCCCATGCGGGCGGGGGCAGAGCCGGCGCCTGGCCGATGCTGGGACTGCTCGTCGTCTGTTTCGGCGGCATCCTGCTCAGCGGCGGCGGGGCGCGCGGGGGAGGGGGAGCCCTCGCAGAGCTGGCGCCCATCGTGTCTCCTTTCGGGCCGCTGCCGCTCGCCGATCTTGTGCTGCTCGTGGGTGCGGTCGTGTTCCTGCTCGAGTCCGGCAACGTCATCGTGCGCTCTGCGCTCGCGCTGGAGGGCGTCGTCCGATCGCCCGAAGACGGCGTGGGGCAGGATGTCCCGGGCGCGCCACCCCTTCCGCCACCCCTTCNNGCCGGCACAACCCCCGACGGCACGGGCGCCGGCCCTCAAAGGTGGTCGGCTGATCGGGCCCCTCGAGCGCCTGCTCGTCTTCGCGCTCACGCTGGCGGGGGCGTACACGCTGCTCGCGGCCGTGATAGCGGCCAAGGGCATCGTCCGCTTTCCCGAGATCTCCCGCGACGGCGAGAACGGCGACCGTGCCGAGTACTTCCTCGTCGGCAGCATGGTCAGCTGGGTCACGGCGCTCGCGGCGGTCTTCCTCGTGTGGTGGACGCTCGGCGCCGGCGGGGTGTGACCGGGATGGGTCACTCCCGTCCGGGCGCGGGATGGCCCGCTGATAACCTCGATGACGTGCCATCCGATGCCCTCACCGCGACTGTTCCCGCGCGCGATCCCGCCTTCGACAACGCCTGGGACGACCTCGTCTGGCGGGGCCTCGTGCACGTTTCGACCGATGCCGAGGTGCTGCGTCAACTGCTCGGCGGCGACCCGATCGTCTACTACTGCGGCTTCGACCCGACGGCGCCGAGCCTGCACCTGGGCAACCTGGTGCAGTTGCTCACGATGCGGCGCCTGCAGCTCGCCGGCCACCGGCCATTGGGCCTCGTCGGCGGGTCGACGGGTCTGATCGGCGACCCGCGCCCGACCGCGGAGCGCACGCTCAACACCCGCGAGACCGTCACCGAGTGGGTGGGGCGCCTGCGGGCACAGGTCGAGCGGTTCCTGAGCTTCGAGGGGGACAACGCCGCGCGCATGGTCAACAACCTCGACTGGACGGCGCCGCTGAGCGCGATCGACTTCCTGCGCGAGATCGGCAAGCACTACCGCGTGGGCACGATGATCAAGAAGGACGCCGTGAGCGCTCGGCTGAACTCCGAGGCCGGCATCAGCTACACCGAGTTCAGCTACCAGATCCTGCAGGGGCTCGACTACCTCGAGCTCTACCGCCAGTACGGCTGCGTTCTGCAGACCGGCGGCAGCGACCAGTGGGGCAACCTCACGAGCGGGGTCGACCTGATCCACCGCGTGGAGGGCGTCTCGGTGCACGCGCTCGGAACTCCGCTGATCACGAACAGCGACGGCACCAAGTTCGGCAAGAGCGAGGGCAACGCGATCTGGCTCGATGCCGAGATGTGCAGTCCCTACGCCTTCTACCAGTTCTGGCTCAACACGCTCGATGCCGACGTGATCTCGCGGTTGAAGGTGTTCACGTTCCTGGGCCGCGACGAGATCGAGCGGTACGAGCAGCTTGTCGAGACCGAGCCGTTCCGGCGCGAGGCGCAGAAGCGGCTGGCGTTCGAGGTCACGGCTCTCGTGCACGGGCCGGATGCGACGGCCGCCGTGATCGCGGCATCCGAGGCCCTCTTCCTGGACGGTGACCTGACCGCTCTCGATGCGGCGACACTCGCATCCGCGCTGCGTGAGTTGCCGCACGTCGAACTGCCTNNGTCGTGACCGGCGCGCTCCCGGGAGGGGTGTCGGTGCTCCGACGAGGTAAGAAGACCCTGGCGGGGGTCTTCGTCGGATGAGTCGCGCCGAGAGCTGACCCGGCCGGATGCCGTTCACTCCGAGTCATGCGGTCGTCGCGCTGCCGTTCCTCCGCACGCCGCTGGTTCCGGCCGCGATCGCGATCGGCGCGATGACCCCGGACCTGCCGATCTTCCTGCGCGGTTTCGTTTTGCGCTATTCGGTGACGCACTCGTGGCCCTGGTTGCCCGTGACGGTTCTCGTCGCGCTCGTTCTGCTGCTCGGCTGGCGTTGCGTGCTGCGCCCGGCGGTGCGCAACCTGGTTCCGCGGGTCCTCGCCGAGCGCCTGCCGGAGCGGTGGGATGCCGGCGCCGGGTCATCGCTTCGCGAGACCTTCGCGCGGCGTCAGCCGGGCTCTGCCCCCGGCGGCATCTCGTTCACCAGCGTGCTGCTGCTGGTTCTCTCCCTGACCCTCGGCGTCGCCAGCCACATCGCCTGGGACCTGTTCACGCACCTCGACCGGTGGGGGCTCCAGGCATTTCCCGTGCTGGCCGAGAGGTGGGGTCCGCTTCTCGGCTACGCGTGGTTGCAGCACGGATCAACCGTTTTCGGGTTGCTCGTGATCGGCGTCTGGGCACTGTTGCGGCTTGCTCGAGGTCGTGCCGTGCCGATCGCTGTTCGTGTCCCCGGTTTCGTCCGCGTCGCGTGGTGGCTGTCGTTGCCGGTCCTCCTCGTGGCCGCGTGGCTCGGCGGTCTCGCGCTCTTCGGTCCGGTGCGTCCGGGGTTCGGGATCGAGCACCTGGCGTACCTCGTGCTCCCTCCCGCCGTCGGCGTCTGGGGCGGCCTGACGCTCGTCCTCGCGCTCGTGCTGCAGCTGATGCCCCGCGCCCGCTCTCCTCGACGCCCCTGAAGCCGAATGCACCGCCCGGGCCTCGAGCGGCGCTCGGGTCGGGACGATCGCCGCTGCGGCTCGCACGGCTACAGCCATGCGGGGGCGTCGCTCCCCCAAGGGCGCGGGGGAGCGAAGGCATCCGGTCCGCCCTCGTACGCGACCGCCGGGGCCGCGGTCGTGAGCGTTCCTCCTTCGAAGGCGAAGCTCTGCAGGTGAGGAGCCGGATCGAAGGGTTCGGCGATACTCGGCCGGATCGTGCGAGGCATCCGGAGCAACTCGGCGGCGATACGGCGGAGGGATGTCTCGGCGAGCCAGGAACCTCCCTCGGCCGCTTGCCGTTGGAGCAGCGTCAAGATCTCGGCCGCGAGCAGATACCCGGCACTGTGGTCGAGCGCCTGTGCCGGAAGCGCCCCGGGAACCGCGTCTTCACGGGACTCGATCCAGGCGATCCCACTCGCGGCCTGCACGATGCTGTCGAAGCCGCGACGATCTGCGACCGACGGGTCGAAGCCCCACGCCGAGAGGCGCGCGAGGATGAGACCCGGGTGGCGGGCGGAGAGCGCGGCGGGCGAGAGGCCGAGCCGCTGCAGGCCCGAGGGTCGATAGCCGAGCACGACGACATCGGCGTCGATGAGCAGGCGGTCGAACACGGCGCGATCAGCGGGTCTGCGCAGATCGAGCACCGCCGACCGCTTTCCGTGGCCGGTGTCGGCGTGCTGCGCCGGCAGCTCGGGGCGGTGCGGAGGATCGATTCGCAGCACGTCGGCGCCGAGCAGGGCGAGGGTGCGGGTCGCGACCGGTCCGGCGATCACCCGTGTCAGATCCAGGACCCGGATGCCTCTCAGTGGCGCCGCCGCCGCACCCCACGTGCGCGGGCGAGCGGGGGACGAGCCGAGATGCTCTACCCGTACGGGGGGATCTGCCGCCAAGAGTTCATCAGCGACGGGGTTCTCGGGCATCACTGCGATGCAGATGCCGCCGCGAGCGGTGACGGCGTGCGTGGCCGCTCCGGCGGGCATTGCGGCAAGGGTTCGTTCCACGGCATCGCGGCCCGCATCAGGGCGAAGGCCGAGCCCCGCCCGGAGCGCCTCGGCATGGTGTGGGTAGTTGCCGTGGGTGCGCACCCAGCCGTCAGAGGTGCGGAAGAAACCGGACAGCGCAGCCCAGGGAGAGGACGACTCGCCGTTGAAGCGGATGTACCGCTCGCTCGTGTAGGCGACCGCTATGCGCGAGAGATCAAGCAGTTGCGGCTTCGCCGAGGTCAGGCGCGCGGCAGCGCGCGACGCAGATGACACGCTTCTGTGTGCCAAGGCGCCGACGGACAGACGAGAAGCGAGGGGGGCAGACGGCTCGGGTACGGGGTAGCGCCCGCCGGATTCCACGGGATCGGTCATGGAGGCGATCGTAGACCTGCGGCGGGGACGATCTGCCGGTCGCCGCGAACCCAGGGAAACAGGCGCGACACGCCCGGGACGCACCGCAATTTGCCGACCCGGCAGAACCGCACGTACAGTAATACCTGTTCGCCCCAAAGGAGCGCGGCGAGGCCCCGAAAGCCTCCCCTCCTCAAGCGAAGAACACCCCCAACAAAAACAGCACTCTTGAGAGCTGAAGACCTTCGGGTCTACTATGGGGTCTCCTCTGGTCGGAGTGCCTCCGGACGTCGAGTCCGGGTCACGAAGAGCCGAGCATGTCGATTTGACATCTCACCCAGGGGATCTAAGATAGAGAAGTTGCCCTGCGGGACGGTCGAGAGACACGACGCAGGAGCATCCGATCCTTGAGAACTCAACAGCGTGCACTTGTCAAATGCCAAAAAACCTCGCGGTCAG
>DMUE01000205.1 GCA_003476465.1 Microbacterium sp.
GAGTGGGGCATCCCGCTGGTGTTCGTCGAGGGCAACGCGGACCTGACCCCCGCCAAGCTCGTGGGCCACCACAACCCGGCAAGGGTGCTGCGCGAGGACTACAGCGCGGAGAACTTCGTGCCGGGCCCGCTCGCCCAGGCGATGCGCGATGGGGGTTTTCTCTACATCGAGGAGTTCAACCGCGCGCCGGAGGACACCCTCAACACCCTGCTGACCGCGATGGCGGACCGCGCGATCCAGGTTCCGCGCGTCGGGCGCATCCAAGCGCTGCCCACCTTCCGGGTGATCGCCTCGATGAACCCATACGACAACGTCGGCACCACCCGGTTGTCGATGAGCGTGAGCGACCGGCTCAACCGGATCGTCGTGGACTATCAGGATGCCGCCGCCGAGGAGCGCATCGTCGCCCTGCGCACAGGGCTGGCCGGCGACCTCGCCGACCGCCTCATCCCGGACGTCGTCGCGGTCACCCGCGCGACCCGCGTGCACTCAGACGTGCGCCAGGGCAGCAGCGTGCGCGGCGCGATCGACTGCGCGCTCGTGGTCAACGAGCTCGCGCAGTTGCGCGGGCTGGAAGGCCCGGGCGACGAACGCTATGCCGAGACGGTCTACGACGGGATGCTCGTCGCCCTCTCCGGTCGGATCCGCACCGATGAGGCGGCCGAGACGACGCCGGAGCGGGTGCTGCGCGAGATCTGGGAGGACCGGTTCATCCTCGAGCCCGCGACCGCAGCACCCGGCTGAAGAGCCGTGGAGGCCGAGTCCCCGATACGCCGCGAATCGAGGTCGCAGTCCAGTCCCAGGCGACCGCTGGCGCGCACGCCGAAGCAGCTCGACGAGGATCCGACGCTCTTCGAGTCCGTGGGCGGGCCCGGCGGCATGGTGCTGCGCGCCCAGCCCGGCCCGGGTGCTGGGCGCCATCGACCCTCGGGGGCCGGTGCGGGCTTCACCGACGACACGGCCGAGCTCGTGCCGCTGACGGAGGAGGCGTCCGTCGACGCCACGGTGCGTTCGCGCGCTCGCCAGATCGCGGCCCGGCTGTCGGTGCCGAAGCCGAGGGTCGAGGGTGCGGCCAGGCGCGGGTCCGGCCGCTTCGCGAGCGTGCCGTACCACGGCGGCAGCGACGACATCGATCTCGATCCGACGATCGAGATGCTCGCCGAGCGTCCCGTGCCCGAGGACGAGGACATCATCGTGCGCGAGCGGGTCCAGGCGCCGCGCTCGGTTGTGCTCGCCGTCGATGTCTCCGGCTCGATGAAGGGCGAGCGAGTGCGTACCGCGGCGGCGACGGTCGGCGCGCTCGCGGGCGAACTCGAGCAGGACGCACTCGCGGTCATCGCCTTCTGGTCGGATGCCGCCCTGCTGCTGCGCCTCGGCGACCCGGTGCGACCGATGGAGCTGCTCGACGCGATGCTGCGGATCCCCGCGAGAGGCCTGACCAACATCGCCTTCCCGCTCCAGCTCGCGGCGGTGCAGCTCGCGGGCGTGCCTGAGCGCAATGCGAGGGTGCTCCTACTCTCGGACTGCGTGCACAACGCCGGGCCCGATCCGCGCCCGTTCGCGGCGCGCCTGCCGCGCCTGGACGTGCTCCTGGACACGAGCGGCGAGAAGGATATCGAGCTCGGCAGGGACCTCGCCCGCATCGGCCGGGGCGGATTCCGGGCCGTGCGCAACCACCTCGACGTCGCCCCAGCGCTGGGTGAACTGTTCCGCACCTGATCAACCGCAATTGGTTCATCAAGGACTTCCCGTGTGAATCCCGTCTCGCGAACTCGTCACGGAACCGGTAGGCGGCTCCTTCCAGCGGCCCCGCGACGAGCGGATGCTGCGCGCTTGCTTGCTTCCGCGACTCGGCCTCGCTACCGATCGTCGTCGGGGGCGGCGCGCTCGAGTTGCTGGAGGGCTTTGAGGGCGTCGTCGGCGGCGTCCCGGAAAGGGTGGAGCACGATCGAGATCGTGCCGGATGATCTGGCGCACCAGCTCCGGGGAGCATTCGGTGCCCTCACCGGCCAGATCGGCGTGAACCCGCCGGTAACCGTAGGTGCCGTCCGACGCGGTGAAGAAGTGCTTCATCCGTCCCGTCAGCGCCTCCCTGCGGGCTGCGGTGGCCGAGGCCGGCCGGGACATCCAGTGGTAGAACCCCGACGTGGACACCGCCAGTCACACGCACATCCGGGTCACCGGGTTCGCCTCGGATGGGTCGTTCCTGCAGGAATCGATGTACTCGTACCGGCTCACAGTCCCTGATCCCTCGCGAAGTAAGCGCTGGGCCAGTGGAGGTCGAAGCAAGAGAGCCTTCCGCAGAAGTGCGGGAGGCTCTCTTCTTTTTGTCCGCGCTGCGCTCAGCGTCCGTGAGGCGCTGCTGCCGACTCCTCGTTCTCGCTATTCCTCTACTCCGCACACGCACCGCCCGCGCGCCTTCCCCTGACGGCGGATCCCCGCGCAAGCGCTCGGAGCGCGCCCCCAACCGCCTCGGCTCGTGCCGCGCGCCCCTGGCAGAATGGGGCCGTGACCGAGACCTGGGGGCTGCTGCCGAGCATCATCGGTCTCGCGGGAGCTGTCGTCGTGCTCGGCCTTGCCGGCACGCGGCTGGCACGCACCGCGGACGAGCTCGCCGATCGCACGGGACTCGGCGAGGCCGTGGCGGGGGCGCTGTTCCTGGGCGCCGTCACCTCGTTGCCGGGCATTCTGACGACCATCACGGGCGCCCTCGGCGGCGACGCCGATTTCGCCCTCGCGAATCCGATCGGCGGCGTCGCGATCCAGACGGTGTGGCTCGCGATCGCCGATCTCGTCTACCGGAGGGCCAACCTCGAGCACGCGGCGGCCTCACTCGACAATCTGCTGCAGTCCCTCGTGCTTGTCGCCATGCTCTCGCTGCCAATCCTCGCGTACGCGACGCCGGGACTCGTCATCGGGTGGTTCCACCCCGCGACGCTCCTGATCCCGATCTTCTACGCGTACGGATTGCGCCTGATGCGGCAGATGCGCCAAGCGCCCATGTGGTCGCCGCGCATGACGCGCGACACGCGCACCGACGACGGCGAGGACCGCAGCACGAGCTCGACGCGCCGCTTGTGGACGACTCTCGCGGTGCTCGCCGTCATCGTCGGCGTCACCGGCTGGGTCATCGGCCAGGCCGGGCTCGGGCTCATCGCCGTGACCGGATGGCCGAGCAGCGTCACCGGCTTCACGATCACGACGATCGTCTCCTCGCTCCCGGAGCTCATCACGCTTCTCGCTGCGGTGCGCATCGGCGCTCTGACCCTCGGTGTCGGTGGCATCATCGGCGGCAACGTCTTCGACACGCTGATGATCGCGATCGCCGACGCGTTCTACCTCGACGGCACCATCTACGCGAACGTCGGCCCGTCGAGCCTCGTGCTGCTCGGCGGGACGATCCTCATCACGGCCGTGCTCGCCGCGGGCCTGGTCGTGCGCGACCGCCGCGGCATCGGCTTCGAAGGCATAGGGCTGCCGGCGATCTACCTCGCGACGGTCGGCGGCGCGCTCTGGGTCGGCTGAGGGCTCCGGAGGTGAGGGGATGCTCCGCTTGCTTGCTCCCGCGCCTCGGCCTCGCTACCGATCGTCGTCGGGGGCGGCGCGCTCGAGTTGCTGGAGGGCTTTGAGGGCGTCGTCGGCCGCGTCCCGGAAAGGGTGCAGCACGATCGAGATCGTGCCGGCAATCAGCGCCTGCCGGTACGAGGCAGCTTGATCGTCGGTGTGCACGGTCACAGCGATCGGGCATGCCGCTCCGTGGCGCCGCAGCGCGTCGCTGAGAACGAGGTTGGTGTCGACGTCGGGCACCGTTGAGATGATGAAGCGAACGTCGTGCAGGGGCAGTGTCTCGGGGAAGTCGGGGCTGCGGGCATCCCCGAAGACGACGTCGACTCGCTCGGAGATGTTCTCGCCCTCGAGTCGCACCTCAGCGAAGGGGTCCCACTCGACGAGCAGGACGCGACAGCCCTCGGCGACGAGTTCGCGGATGAGCTGGCTGCCAAAGCGTCCGTGGCCGAACACGATCGCGTCGTAGCCGGAGCTGGCCGCGGGTGCGTCGGCACGCGGGTTGCGACGCTGCAGTCGCGCTAGGAGCGGCTCGATTCGTGTGGCGATGCGACCCGAGTAGGGGATGAGGTAACTCGACCCGCCGATCGTGATGAGGGCGACGAGCGTGATGAGCCCGACGATCTCGTCGTCGATGAGACCCACATCGCGCGTGAGGGCGATGAGGATGAGGCTGAACTCGCTGATCTGCGCGATGGCGAGTCCGGCGAGGAACCCCACGCGGGCCGGGTATCCCATGAGGCTCATGATGCCGATCATGATGATCGGCGTACCGAGGAGGACGAAGATCGAGAGGGCGATCGCTAGCGGCACTTGCGCGCCGATCGCGGCGAAGTCGAGCTCGGCACCGAGGACGATGAAGAAGAACAGCAGCAGGAAGTCGCGCAGTCCGCTGAGCGAGGCGTGCACCTGCTCGCGGTAGCGCGTCGAGGCGAGGGCGAAGCCGGCGAGGAACGCTCCGACCTCGATCGAGAAGCCGAGGATGTCGGTGAGCGCCGCGACGCCGATCGCCCACGCGACGCTCCACACGATGAGAAGCTCCTGGCTCGTGGCGACGCGATCGAGCAGCCAGGGCAGCACCCAGCGCATCGCGACNNGACGTCGGTCGTGCCCGCGCCGAGGCTCGTGAGCACGATCATGACGATGATGACGACGACGTCCTGCACGATGAGGAGGCCGAGAGCCACGCGACCGTGGAGCTCGTCGAGCTCGCGCTGGTCGGCGAGCAGCTTGACGACGATGATCGTCGAGGAGAAGGTGATGGCGACGCCCACGACGGCGGACGCGAGCAGGTCGAGCCCGAAGAGCGTGGCGATCCCGAAGCCCACGATCGCCGTGATCGTGATCTGTCCGAGACCAGTCACGAGCGCGACGGGACCGACCGAGCGCACGAGGTTCACGTCGAGCTTGAGACCTACGAGGAAGAGCAAAATCGCGATGCCGATCTCGGCGAAGAGCTCGAGCGCCTCGGCCTCATGGACCCAGTCGAAGACACTCGGCCCCGCGATGACGCCGACGATGATGAACGCGACGATGAGCGGCTGCTTGGCGCGGTGTGCGAGGAGGGCGGCGGCGGCGGCGAGCACGAGAATGAGTGCGGTCGTACCGAAAGTATCGAGCTCGAACTCCATGACCCTACGCTAGCAACCGCGC
>DMUE01000237.1 GCA_003476465.1 Microbacterium sp.
CTTCGTCGACGTGCCCGAGAACGAGCTCGGCCGAGGCCTCATCTCCCACCCCGCGGTCGATCGTGTGGTGCTCACGGGGGCGTTCGAGACGGCGGCGCTGTTCCGCTCGTGGCGGCCGGATCTGCCGCTGCTCGCCGAGACGAGCGGCAAGAACGCCATGATCATCACCCCGACAGCCGACCTCGACCTGGCCGCGCGCGATCTCGTGCGAAGCGCCTTCGGCCATGCCGGGCAGAAGTGCTCGGCCGCGAGCCTCGCGATCCTCGTCGGTCCCGTCGCCCGATCACGCCGGTTCGCGCGGCAACTCGTCGACGCCACCCATTCGCTGCGGATCGGCATGCCCGAGGACCCGCGCTCGGACGTCGGACCCCTCATCGAACCGCCGACGGGCAAGCTGGAGTGGGCGCTGACGACCCTCGACGAGGGCGAGCGGTGGCTTGTGCGGCCGCATGCGGTCGATGCGGAACGGCGATTGTGGGCCCCCGGCATCCGGACCGGCGTCGAACCCGGCTCCCGCTTTCACCGCGAGGAGTTCTTCGGGCCCGTGCTCGGTATCATGCGCGCCCGATCGCTCGAGCACGCCATCGAGTTGCAGAACGCTGTCGACTTCGGGCTGACCGCCGGGCTCTACACACAGAACCCAGCGGACCTGCAGCGCTGGCTCCAGGCGGTCGAGGCCGGCAACCTCTACGTCAACCGGGGCATCACGGGCGCGATCGTGCGCCGCCAGCCGTTCGGCGGGTGGAAGCGATCGTCCGTGGGAGCCGGAACGAAGGCCGGGGGGCCGAACTATCTCGTCGGCCTCGGATCATGGCGAGCATCCGTGAGCGGGGCGCGGTCCGCGTCGCTGCATCTGCGGGGCCTCGACTCGCGTTTGACGGGGGTGATCGAGGCGGCACAGGCATCCCTCGACTATGAGGCGTTCGAGTGGGTGCGTCGAGCCGCGCTCTCCGACGCGATCTCGTGGGACAAGGAATTCGGCCAGGTGCGCGACGTCTCGCGTCTCGGCGTCGAACGCAACCTCTTCCGCTACCGGCCGGTGCCGGTCGCCGTGCGCGCGACCGGTGACGCGGACTGGCGTGCTGTTCTGCGGGTCGTGCTGGCCGGTGTTCGTGCCCGCTCGCGCTTCTCGTTGAGTTCCCCCGTCCGTCTGCCCGCGCCCGTGCGTCGCGTGCTGTCCGAATTGGACGTGGACGTGCGGGTCGAAACGGACGGCGAGTGGATCGAGCGGATGTCTGCAGGCACCACGGACTCCCTCACGGCGGTGGATGGCCTGTCCGAACCGCGGCCCCCGCGGGCACGACTCGTGGGTTCACGGCGGGCCGTGGAATCCCTCCGCACCGCCCTGGCGGAGGGGACCGCCGGCGACCCGGACCTCGCTGTCTATGCGGGCGAGGTCACGACGGCTGCGCGTCTCGAGCTGCTGCCGTTCCTGCGGGAGCAATCGATCTCGATCACCGCGCACCGCTTCGGCACGCCCGACCCGTGGAGCGAGGCGGTCATCTGACGCCGCCCCCAGGGGCGGAAGGGCGGGCGGGCAGGGCCTGCGCTCAGCTCACGCGAATCGTGCGTACGTCCCAGCCCGTCGCTCCGTCGGGCACGACGCCCTGCTCCTCGCCCGTTTGCGTCTTGCCCTCGGCGTTTATCGCCCGGCAGCGCACCTTGTGCTCGCCGGGGGTCGCCATCCAGGGCAGGCTCCACTGCACCCATGTGTCGTCCGAAATCGCGGTGGCGAGCGTCGCCCGCTGCCACGGGCCGGCGTCGATCCGGACTTCGACACCAGAGATGCCCACGTGCTGCTGCCACGCTACGCCGGCGATGACCGTGTCGCCCGCGCCGAGGACCGCCCCGACGCGGGGGACGTCGATCCGCGACTGCAGTTTGATGGGCCCCCGCTCGGACCACCCGCGATCGGTCCAGTACGCAGTCGCGTCGCCGAACGTCGTGACCTCCATCTCGATGACCCACTTCGTCGCCGAAACGTAACCGTAGAGGCCGGGCACGACCATCCGGACGGGAAAGCCGTGTTCGGCGGGCAGGGGCTCGCCGTTCATCCCGACGGCCAGGATGGCGTTGCGATCATCGGTCAAGGCCTCGATCGGGCTGCTCGCGGTGAAGCCGTCTATCGAGCGCGAAAGAACCATGTCGGCGCCCGCTTTCGGCTGCGCGCGCTGGAGCAGCATTCGGATCGGATAGCCGAGCCACAGCGCATTGCCGATCAAGTCACCGCCGACATCGTTGGAAACGCAGGTCATCGTCGTGACGCTCTCTTCGAGCGGCAGCGCAAGCAGTTCGTCCCAGCCGATCGTGACCTCTTCTTCCACCATGCCGTGGATGCGCAGCGACCATTCGGCGGAGTTCACCTGCGGCACGATCAGGGCCGTGTCGATGCGGTAGAAGTCCGCGTTCGCGGTGATGACCGGTGCGAGTCCGTCAATAGCGAGTTCCGCACCCGGTGGGATCGGGGCGGCCGTCGTCGCGGGATGGGGCAAGGTGATGGCATCGCGCACGANNNGCCGCCAGCGCGAGCACGATCGCGATGCCCACGAGCAGGGCGACCTTGTCGAGGGTGCCGAAGACCTCGATCGCGAGGTCCTTCGCCCACTGTGGCGCGAGGTCTACCAACAGCGATCCGATGCTCGCTGTGGGACTGGACGCGGGCGCGATTATCGCGGCCGCGAGTTCGCCGATTCCGGCGCCGAACGCCACCGCGGCTATGCCCGCCCAGCCGCCTGCAACCCGCCTCGACGCGTACCACGCATGGGTCATAGTGCGAGCTTATGTGCCCTCCGCAAGCCCGAGGCGGTGAGCTTCCGATGAACCGCCGGCCGCCCGGCGGCGGAAACATCGTGGCAACATGCCCCCGGCTAGGCTCGCTGCATGGGTGACCTCTTCGACGGCTACGGCTCGACTCTCGCGCCGCGGAAGACGGCCGAAGGGCTTCCGGCGTACGACGAGATGTTCGGTGGCCCCGAGCATCCGGGAGCGCTCGCCGAATCCCGCGACGCATACCGCGAGCTCTATCAGGCGCTCGCCCGCATGACGCAGGAGGAGTTGCGGGGACGCACCGAGTCGCTCGCCAGCTCGTACCTGGCGCAGGGCGTCACGTTCGATTTCGCGGGCGAAGAGCGCCCGTTCCCGCTCGATGCCGTGCCGCGCATCATCGACTTCGACGAGTGGTCACACATCGAGGCGGGCATCAAACAGCGCGTGCGGGCGCTCGAGGCGTTCCTCGACGACGCGTACGGTCGGCAGAACTGCGTCCGCGACGGCGTCATCCCGGCTCAGTTGATCGCGTCGTCCCCGTACTTCTACCGCCAGGCCCACGACATCCACGCCGCGAACGGAGTGCGGATGCAGGTTTCGGGGATCGATCTGATCCGTGACGAGCATGGGCGGATGCGCGTTCTCGAAGACAACGTGCGCGTGCCGAGCGGCGTCAGCTACGTCATCTCCAACCGCCGCGTTATGGCGCAGACGCTGCCCGAGCTCTTCGTCTCGATGCGCGTGCGACCGGTCGGCGACTACCCGAACAAGCTCCTCGCAGCGCTGCGTGCTTCCGCGCCGCCCGGCATCGAAGAGCCGAACGTCGTCGTGCTGACGCCCGGTGTCTACAACTCGGCCTACTTCGAGCACACTCTGCTCGCGCGCCTGATGGGCGTCGAGCTCGTCGAGGGTCGCGATCTGCTGTGCGCCGGCGGCAAAGTCTTCATGCGCACCACCCGTGGCCCGCGACGCGTCGACGTGATCTACCGACGGGTCGACGACGACTTCCTCGATCCGCTGCAGTTCCGTGCCGACTCGATGCTCGGAGCACCCGGGTTGATGCTCGCCGCGCGACTGGGCAATGTCACGATCGCCAACGCGGTCGGCAACGGCGTCGCCGATGACAAGCTGCTCTACACCTATACTCCCGACCTCATCCGCTACTTCCTCTCGGAGGAGCCGATCCTCCCCATCGTCGACACGTGGCGCCTCGAAGACCCGGGCGCGCTCGAGGAGGTGCTCGATCGCCTTGCGGAGCTCGTGGTGAAACCGGTCGACGGCTCGGGCGGCAAGGGCCTGGTCGTCGGACCGGATGCCTCACGCGCCGAGCTCGATCAGTTGCGCAAGCGCCTGATCGCCGATCCCCGCGGGTGGATCGCTCAGCCCGTTATGATGCTCTCGACGATCCCGACGCTCGTCGAGGACGGGATGCGGCCACGCCACGCCGACCTGCGGCCCTTCGCCGTCAACGACGGCGACGACGTCTGGGTGCTGCCCGGCGGACTGACCCGCGTAGCGCTCCCCGAGGGGCAACTCGTGGTCAACTCCAGTCAGGGCGGCGGATCGAAGGACACCTGGATCGTCGGCGGTTCGGCACCGGCCCATGTCGAGTACGGCCAGGGGCACGGGATGGCGGGGCTCGTGGCGGATCAGGCCGCGACCATCACCGAGTCGATCTCGATCATCTATTCCGAGGACGGCGAACAGGAGCAGGCCGAGGTGACCCACTCGCCGCGGGACCGGCCGCGCAACCGATCGGAACAGCAGGAACAGCAGCAGCAGTCGCCGCGACAGGCTCAGCGACCGGAGGGTGGCTCATGCTGAGCCGCATCGCGGAGTCCCTGTTCTGGATCGGACGCTACATCGAGCGCAGCGACGGCACCGCGCGCATCCTCGACGTGCACCTGCAGTTGCTGCTCGAAGACCCGTGGATCGACGAAGAGACCGCCTGTCGGGCAATGCTNNCGGCGCCTGCAGACCGACAAAGTGCACGAGTTCTTCCAGTGGGTGCGTGAGCGCGCCGCCCTCGCGACGGGCATCGTCGACTCCTCGACGAGCCGTGACGAGTCCTGGCAGTTCTTCACCCTCGGCCGCAGCATCGAGCGCGCCGATATGACGGCACGTCTGTTGGCGACGCGGTCGCTGACCGAGGCATCCGGTCCGTCATGGACGACGATCCTGCGTTCGTGTGGCGCTTACGAAGCGTATCTGCGTACCTATCGCGGCATGCCGAGCGCGAAGAACGCCGCAGAATTCCTCCTGCTCGACCGGTTGTTCCCGCGATCGATCATCTACTCCATTCAGCGCGCCGAGGACTGCATGAGCGCGATCGACCCCCGGGAGGACCGCGTGGGCCACTCGAACACCGTGTTGCGCGCGCTCGGGCAGATCCGCAACGACCTCGAGTATCGTCCGATCGGGGAGATCCTCGGAGAGCTGCCCCGCCACATGAACCGTGTGCAGCGGGTGACGCGCGAGGCATCTGAGGCGATCCGCGCGCGGTTCTTCCCCACACAGGCCGAGCCGAGCTGGATCGGTGAGATCTCGTGAGGGCTCGACAGGCTCACCCACCAGGGCGCTGGCCCTGTAGCGGGCGGTGGCACTCATGAAAAGACTCCGGATCGAGCACGCCACCGGCTTCTCGTACCAGGGCGACGTCTCGGCTTCGTATAACGAGGTGCGGATGCTGCCTGGCACGACCGACAGCCAGTTCGTCCTGAGCTCGTCGCTCGACATCGAGCCCTCGACCTCCGTGAACACCTACGTCGACTACTTCGGCACCCGGGTGAGCGCCTTCGATGTGCTCTCGCCGCACGCGGATCTGCAGATCACGGCGCGCAGCCTGGTCGAGGTGCGCCCGCGCCCGCTCGAGCACACCGGCATCACCTGGGAGCGGCTGGCCACGGAGGCCGCACGGTCGATCGAGACCGTCGAGCAGCTGACGCAGAGCAACCGGACGATGCCGCACTCCGATGTGGCCGAGATCGCCCGTGCCATCGCCGACCAGCAGGACGATCCAGGACGAGCCGCGCACGACATCGTCGCGGCGATCGGAGACGCAGTGGAATACATGCCCGGAGTGACCGGAGTGCATTCGACGGCGGTCGAGGCCTGGGAGGCCCGCAAGGGCGTGTGTCAGGACATGGCGCACATCGCGCTCGGCGCGCTGCGGTCGGTCGGCATTCCTGCGCGGTACGTCTCCGGATATCTGCATCCCCAGCCGAACGCCGAGGTCGGCGTCGCGGTCACGGGGGAGTCTCACGCCTGGGTGGAGTGGTTTGCCGGTGAATGGCAGGGTTTCGACCCCACGAACAACATCGAGGTCGGCGATCGCCACGTGCTGGTAGGGCGAGGCCGTGACTACAACGACGTCCCGCCGCTGCGTGGTGTGTATGCCGGGCCGTTCAAGAGCCGGCTGTTCGTGCGGGTCACGATCACGCGCGAGGCCTGATCGCGGCCGCGTCTTCCGACCGGCGCAACGCCAGGAGTCAGGGGTGTCCGCCGACGACCTGAATCGGTCGCGTGGCGTCGAGGGTCAGCCCGAACCGGCGCGTGCGATGGCGGTGCAGGCGCCCGGATGCGAGCAGCCACGTCACCCCGGTCGCGAACGAGACCAGGCCCGCGATCGCGCCGACGAGAATGGCGGCGCGGGGCCCGAGTTCGGCGGCGAACCAGCCGACGATCGGGGCGCCGATGGGTGTGCCGCCCATGATGATCGCGAGGTACAACGCCATGACCCTGCCGCGCAGGCTGGGCTCAGTCGTGGTCTGAACGTAGCCGTTCGCCGTCGTCAGCATCGTCACGATCGACAGGCCCACCAACACCTGGGTTGCGGCGTAGGTCCAGTACGTCGGCATCAGAACGGATGCACCGGAGGCCAGGGCGAAGCCCAGGGTGGCGAGCACGACAACGCGGAGCCGAGCGCGATCCCGCCGCGCGGCGAGAAGGGCGCCGGTCAGTGACCCGAGCGCAAGGATCGATGACAGGAGCCCGAACCCGTCGGCTCCCTGGCCGAACTCCAGCGCCATGGTGGAGGCGAAGATCGGGAAGTTCATTCCGAAGGCCCCGACCAGGAACACCATCGTGAAGACCACGATCAGGTCGGGGCGACCGCGGACGTAGCGGAACCCGTCGGCGATGCGCGAGCCGGCTCGAGCCGCGGCGCGCGGCACCAGTTCGGCTGACCGGATCAGCAGAAGTGCGACGACGGTCGCCAGGAAGGTGCCGGCGTTCACGATGAAGACCCATCCCGTGCCGACGGCTACGATCATGACGCCCGCCACAGCGGGCCCGATCAGCCGCGCACCGTTGAACGAGGCCGCGTTGAGCGCGATGGCGTTGGAGGCGTTCTCGCGCGAGACCAGGTCGGTGACGAACGTCTGGCGAGCCGGGTTGTCGAACGCCATCACGACGCCGAGGGCCAACGCGAACGCGTACATCAGAGGAAGGGTCATCGCCTCGACGAGCAGGAGCATCCCGAGGGCGATCGCGAGGACCAGGAGCATGCTCTGCGTGACCATGAGCAGCCGGCGCCGCTCGAAGCGGTCGGCCACCCATCCGGTGAGGCTCACGAGCAGCAGTGGGGGGCCGAATTGCAGAGCCATCGTGATGCCGACGGCGGTCGGGTCGTTGTCGGTGAGCTGAGTGAGCACGACCCAGTTCTGCGCCGTGGACTGCATCCAGGCGCCCACGTTCGACACGAGTGCGCCGATGAACCAGATCCGGTAGTTGAACACCGAAAAGGAGCGGAACATCGCGCTCATCGCTCGGCGATCCGGGAGAGCAGCGATTCCGCCTCGGCGAGTGCCGCCCGTT
Source organism: Microbacterium sp. (assembly GCA_003476465.1). Taxonomy (GTDB): domain Bacteria; phylum Actinomycetota; class Actinomycetes; order Actinomycetales; family Microbacteriaceae; genus Microbacterium. Next base: position 7,582 of record DMUE01000237.1, read on the forward strand.
CGGTTGGCGTGAACTCGGACAGCACAGATTCGAGCCACACGTCGCGTAGTCGTGCCGTTTCGGTGATGACGTCCCGGCCCGCGTCGCTCAAGGCGATGTTGACCTTGCGGCGATCTTTGCCGTCCGGGGTGCGGGTGACGTAGCCGGACTCTTCGAGGCAGTTCACGATCCGGTTCATCGAGGGCGCCGAGACGCGTTCGCGCTCAGCCAGTTCCCCCAGTGTGTGCGCGCCCTTCACCCGCAACCAGCCGAGCACGGCGATCTGTCCGTCGCTCATCGTGTCGACGGCTCGCTCTGCGCGCAGGCGGCGGGAGAACCGCATAACCGCGAGCCGCAACCGAGAGGCGTCGTCGGCGAGGGCGGGGCCGGGCGAGGAGGTGAGCGCATCGGTCATGTCGATACTTAGCATAGCTCATTAACTATGCTAAGGGTCCCGAGGGTTGGCAGGCAGGCGCGACTCTCCACCTCTGTGCCCGGGCGTTCGCGGCACTAGAGTCGGGCGCATGCCGGAGTACACCGACGCGCACGGCGTCGCGATCGTCTATGACGTCCATCCCGCGAGGGCAGCACCGCGCGCCGTCGTTCAATTGCTGCACGGCGTGGGGGAGCACGCCGGTCGCTACGGATCGGTGATCTCCCAGTTGACCGAGAACGGGTACACCGTCTACGCCGACGACCATCGCGGTCACGGGCGCACGGGTATCCGTCAGCACGGCGATCCGGCCCGCCTCGGTCACCTCGGCCGTGGCGGGATGCCCGCGACGGNNACGCCTACGACGGGGTCGTCCTGACCGGCACGGCACTCCGCTGGCCCGGATCCCTCAACGCGGGAGCCTTGAACGCCCCCTGGAAGGGCCCGGATGCCACCGGTCTGGAATGGCTGTCGTCGGACCCGGCAGTGGGCGCGGCGTTCGCCGCCGATCCGCTCACAACCGACCGTCCCCTGCTTCACCTCTTCGGTCCACTGGGCGCGGCGCACCTCTTCGGTCGGCCCGGTCGCGGGCTCCGCGCCGGCCGCGGAGCCGACCTGGCGGTGCTCATCATGGTCGGGCGCGAGGATACCGTCGGCGGCGCCGCATCCGCTCACCGACTTGCGCGCGCCTACCGAGAACGCAGCGGCTTCGACGACGTCACGACGCTGGTGTACCCGGGCGCCCGACACGAGGTGTTCAACGAGGTCCAGCAGGCCGATGTCCGCGCGGATCTGCTCGCCTGGCTCGACGCGCGGTTCGCGCTGCCCGCCTAGTCTTGAGCCATGCATGGTGAATACAAGGTTCCAGGCGGCAAGCTCGTCGTCGTCGATCTCGACGTTCGCGACGGAGTGATTTCGGACTTCCGTCTCGCCGGGGATTTCTTCCTCGAACCCGATACGGCCCTCGAGGCGATCGATGCGGCGGTCCGGGGTCTGCCCGAGGCGGCGGATGTCGGGACGATCGCGGCCGCGGTGCGATCCGCTCTTCCCGCCGATGCGCAGCTGCTCGGCTTCACGCCGGAAGCGGTCGGCACGGCGGTGCGGCGCGCGCTCGTGACCGCACCCGGATGGAGCGACTTCGATTGGGAGGTTCTGCACGAGCCCGCGGTCTCGCCGCAGATGAACCTCGCGCTCGACGAAGTGCTCACTACCCGCGTCGGCGAAGGGCGCCGCCGTCCGACCCTGCGCCTGTGGGAGTGGAACCGGTCGGCCGTCGTCATCGGGTCCTTCCAGTCGCTGCGCAACGAGGTAGACCCCGAGGGTGCGGCCCGCCACGGTTTCGGCGTCGTTCGCCGCATCTCCGGTGGGGGAGCGATGATGATGGCCGCCGATCAGATCATCACGTATTCGCTGTACGTGCCCGCCGCCCTCGTTTCCGGGATGACCTTCGCCGACTCGTACGCGTTCCTCGACGACTGGGCCCTTCAGGCTCTCCGCTCGCTCGGCGTCGATGCCACCTACCAGCCGTTGAACGACATCGCGAGCCCGACCGGAAAGATCGGCGGTGCGGCCCAGAAGCGATTCGCGAACGGTGGCATCCTGCACCATGCGACGCTGAGTTACGACATCGACGGTCAGGCGATGACCGAGGTCCTGCGCATCGGCCGCGAGAAGCTCAGCGACAAGGGGACCGTGTCGGCGGCGAAGCGAGTCGATCCGTTGCGTCGGCAGACCGGCCTGCCGCGTCAGGCCGTCATCGAGCGGTTCATCGAGACCTTCCGGCG
>DMUE01000068.1:0-5412 GCA_003476465.1 Microbacterium sp.
AGTCGGCCGCCGAAGCGCGTCTCCTCATCGCCGAGCATGACGTTCTCGGCGACCGTGAAGACTGGTATCAGCATGAAGTGCTGATGGACCATTCCGATGCCGGCCCGCATAGCGTCGCCGGGGCCGGTGAAGTGCTGCACCTGGTCGTCGAGGAGGATCTCTCCGGCGTCCGCCTGATACAGCCCGTAGAGCACGTTCATCAGGGTCGATTTGCCCGCCCCGTTCTCTCCGAGCAGGCAGTGGATCTCACCGGCCTCGACGATGAGGTCGATGTGGTCGTTCGCCACCAGAGACCCGAACGTCTTGGTGATACCGCGAAGTTCGAGCTTCATGCTCCCGATCCTACTTGGGCGTCAGTCGGATACCGCGAGGGATCCGGACGAAGAAAAGAGGGGAGGCCGGCTCGCGCCGACCTCCCCTCGAAGGTGCCGTGCCTACTCGGCGAGATACGACTCGACGGTGATGTCACCGGCGATGATCGCCGCCTGCAGCTCCTCGATCTGCGAGGACAGGTCGGCGGGAACGCGGTCGGCCCAGTCATGGAACGGGGCGATTCCGACGCCCTCGTTCTCGAGCGTGCCGACGAACGGAGCCGGATCGAAGTTGTCGTTGCCGGCCTCGACGACGGCCTCGCGGACCGCGACGTCGATGCCCTTGAGCACCGAGGTCAGCAGCAGGTCTCCGACCGAGGGGTCGGTCTCGTACACGTCCGCGTCGACGCCGATGAGGGCGATCTCGCGACCCGAGTCGCGGATGGCGGCTGCGGCCGACTGGTAGATCGGGCCTCCCACGGGGAGCAGCACGTCGACGTTCTGGTCGATCAGGCCCTGAGCGATCTGGCGGGCCGTGTCGTTGGCCTCGAAGCCACCGGTGAAGGAGCCGTCCTGGGCGGCGCGGTCCCAGCCGACGACCTGGACGTCGGCGCCCATCTCCTCGTTGTAGTACTCCACGCCCTGCGCGAAGCCGTCCATGAAGACCGAAACGGTCGGGAAGTTCTGGCCGCCGAAGGTGCCGACGACGCCCGTCTCAGAAACGCCCGCGGCCAGGTAGCCCGCGAGGAACGCGGCCTGCGCGGTGTCGAAGATGAGCGGCTTGATGTTCTCGGCATCGGTCGTGCCGTCGAAGTCCTGGTCGACCGTGTCGTCGATCGAGACGTACTCGATTTCGGGGTTGGCGAGGGCGGACTCGAGAGCGGCGGGCGCGAGCGCGAAGCCGACGGTCACGATCGTGTTGCAGTCCTGGTCGACCAGGTTCTGCAGATTGGCGTTGTAATCGGTCTCGGCCTGCGACTCGACGAGGATGGGCTCGACGCCCAGCTCCTCCGATGCCGCCTCGAGGCCTTCGGCACCGAGCTGGTTGAAGGACTTGTCGTCGAAGCCACCGAAGTCCGACACCATGCAGGGCAGGTAGTCGAGCGCTTCGCCGCCGTCGCCTCCGCCGGTCTCTTCCGGCGCCGCGCCGCAGCCCGCGAGCAGGGCGGCCGCTGAAATCAGGGCCAAGCCGCTGAAAGCGGCCTTCTGAGTGATCCTCACTGTGTCCTCCAAAGACTCGCGCGAGCCCGACCGATCCGGCACCCGCGGACGAAACGTTACCTCCTGCACGCCTCTGCATCCGGCAGCGCGGGGCCGCGCAACCCAATGGTTATAAAGACGCGATCCCGCAGGGGTCGGAACGCCGTTCCGCGCCCGTCGAGGAGGTCAGAGCACCTCGCCCTGGCCGCTGAGCTTCAGGGCGTCGACGACACCCTTCACGCGCTGGGCGTGCTCGCTCGTCGTCACCAGGAGCGCGTCCTCGGTGTCGACGATCACGATGTCCTGCACACCGATCACGCTGATAACGCGCTTGGTCTGCGAGACCACGATGCCACTCGAGGCATCCGCCAGCACACGGGCGTTGCCGCCGAGGATCGCCAGCTCGCCGCGGCCATGGGAATTGAGCTTGGCGAGGCTGGCGAAGTCCCCGACGTCGTCCCAGTCGAAGTGGCCGGGGATCACGGCGAGTGCGCCGCGTTCGGCCGCGGGCTCGGCGACGGCGTAGTCGATCGCGATCTTCTTCAGCGTCGGCCAGACCCGGTCGACGACCGGTCCGCGGCGATCGCGGTCGTCCCACGCCTCGGCCAATTCCCTGAGCCCCGCGTGCAGTTCCGGCTCGTTGCGCTCGAGCTCGGCGAGCAGCACGTCGGCGCGCGAAATGAACATCCCGGCGTTCCAGAGATAGGACCGGTCGGCGAAGTACTCGCGGGCCGTGTCGAGGTCGGGCTTCTCGACGAATCGCTCGACGGCGGATGCCTCAGGCGCTCCGTCCACCTCGATCTCGGCACCCTTCTTGATGTAGCCGAATCCGACGGATGCCTCGGACGGCTGGATCCCGATTGTGCAGATGTACCCCTCGCGGGCGACGGCGACGGCCTGCTGGACCGCGAATTCGAACGTGCGGATGCCGCGGATGACGTGGTCGGCCGCGAACGACCCGATGACGACGTCGGGCTCGCGGCGCGAGAGCACCGCGGCGGCGAGGCCGATCGCGGCGGCCGAGTCGCGAGGCTCCGACTCGAGCAGGACGTTGGCGTCGGTGAGGTCCGGCAGTTCCGCCTCGACTGCCGCCCTGTGCGCCCGACCCGTGACGACCGCGATGCGGTCCTGGCCCGACAGCGGAGCGAGCCGGTCCCAGGTGTCGCGCAGCAGAGTCCGTCCCGATCCCGTCAGGTCGTGCAGGAACTTGGGGGCGTCCGCGCGCGAGAGCGGCCACAGCCTGCTGCCCACCCCGCCCGCGGGAATCACGGCGTAGAAGCCCTCGATAGGTTGTGCCATGCAGTCAGGGTATCCGGGCAGCACGTCCGCCCCGGACTCTCTCGACATCGAGAGAGTTAGGATCGCCTAATCGTCGCACGCGCGTCGTCCGGGAATAGGATGTTCGTAGCGCTCGAGCCGGGCCGGCCCCGCGCATCCGCACCTCGCACCGATCCGGGAGGACGACCGTGTCCGCAGACACCCGCCAGGCCCTGTCGATCTCAGAGACCACCTCCAAACGCCCCGCCGGCACCCTCTACCGGGGCCGTGAAGGCATGTGGTCCTGGGTTCTGCACCGCATCACCGGAGTCGCGATTTTCTTCTTCCTTCTGGTGCACGTGCTCGACACCGCTCTCATCCGCGTCTCGCCCGAGGCGTACGACGCGGTCATCGGCACCTATAAGAACCCGATCATGGGCATCGGCGAGGTTCTCCTGGTCGCGGCGATCGCGTTCCACGCGTTCAACGGATTGCGCATCATCGCCATCGACTTCTGGTCGAAGGGCACGAAGTACCAGCGTCAGATGTTCTGGATCGTGATCGGCGTCTGGGTCGTGACCATGGCGGCCTTCACCCCCCGACATCTCATCAACGTCTTCGCGGGAGGTGGAGAGTGATGACCGCCGACACGCTCGCCGCGCCGCGCTCGCCCTACACCCGCCCCCCTCGCCGGGGCATCAACCTCGAGAAGTGGGGCTGGGTCTACATGCGCGTCTCGGGCGCGATCCTGGTCGTCCTCATCTTCGGCCACCTGTTCGTCAACCTCATGGTGGGCGAGGGCATTCACGGCATCGACTTCGGCTTCGTCGCGGGCAAGCTCGCCGACCCGTTCTGGCAGTGGTGGGACGTGGTGATGCTCTGGCTCGCGCTCATCCACGGCGGCAACGGCATGCGGACCATCGTCAACGACTACGTCACGCACCCGGCCATGCGGCGCGTTCTCGTCTGGGCGATCGGCCTCTCGGCCGCATTCCTCATCGTCCTGGGCACGCTCGTGGTCTTCACCTTCGACCCCTGCATCGGGGTCACCGAATCGAGCACCCTGTGGGAGTCGTGCCAGGCCGCAGCCTGACGCACCGCTTCCGTCGACCCCCGAAGTAAGGCATCCCCACCGTGACGACGACCGCGACAGCGACCACCGCCAAGACCGACGTGCACCACCATGAGTTCGACATCGTCATCGTCGGCGCCGGAGGTGCCGGGATGCGCGCGGCGATAGAAGCCGGGCCGCACGCCAAGACCGCGGTGATCTCGAAGCTCTACCCGACGCGTTCGCACACGGGTGCGGCGCAGGGCGGCATGGCGGCGGCGCTGGCGAACGTCGAAGAAGACTCCTGGGAGTGGCACACGTTCGACACGGTCAAGGGCGGGGACTACCTCGTCGATCAGGACGCAGCCGAGATCCTCGCGAAGGAGGCGATCGACGCGGTCATCGATCTGGAGAACATGGGCCTGCCGTTCAATCGCACTCCCGAGGGCAAGATCGACCAGCGGCGCTTCGGCGGCCACACGGCCGATCACGGCAAGACCCCCGTCCGCCGCGCGTGCTACGCCGCCGACCGCACGGGTCACATGATCCTGCAGACACTNNGCGGCGGGCAAGACCCAGATCTCGGGCGTCGTGGCCTATGAGCTCTCGACCGGCGACCTGCACGTCTTCCACGCCAAGGCTGTCATCTTCGCGACCGGCGGCTTCGGCAAGATCTACAAGACGACCTCCAACGCGCACACGCTCACGGGCGACGGCGTGGGCATCGTCTGGCGCAAGGGCCTTCCGCTGGAAGACATGGAGTTCTTCCAGTTCCACCCGACAGGGCTCGCGGGCCTCGGCATCCTCCTCACCGAGGGAGCGCGCGGTGAGGGAGCGATCCTTCGGAACGCCAGCGGTGAACGGTTCATGGAGCGCTACGCCCCGACGATCAAGGACCTCGCCCCGCGAGACATCGTGAGCCGCTGCATGCAGCAGGAGGTCGCCGAAGGACGCGGAGCCGGTCCCCACAAGGACTACGTGCTGCTGGACTGCACGCACCTGGGCGCCGAGGTGCTCGAGACCAAGCTGCCCGACATCACCGAGTTCGCNNCTGTACGCGGCCGGCGAGTGCGCCTGCGTCTCCGTGCACGGCTCGAACAGGCTCGGCACCAACTCGCTGCTCGACATCAACGTCTTCGGCAAGCGCGCCGGACGCAACGCGGTCGAGTACGTCAAGACCGCCGAGTTCGTCCCGCTGCCCGAAGGACCCGCGGACGCCGTGCGCGATCTGATCGAGGGCCTGCGCGCGGGCACGGGAACCGAACGGATCTCGGTGCTGCGAAAGAAGCTCCAGGAAGAGATGGACAAGGGCGCGCAGGTTTTCCGCACCGAAGAGTCCCTGACCCACGTGCTGGGCGTCATCGAAGAGCTTCGCGAGCGGTTCATGAACATCCACGTCGACGACAAGGGCAAGCGGTACAACACCGACCTGCTCGAGGCCGTCGAGCTCGGCTTCCTGCTCGACATCGCCGAGGTGGTCGTCGTCACCGCCCGCAACCGCAAGGAGAGCCGGGGCGGGCACATGCGCGACGACTTCCCCAAGCGCGACGACGAGGTCTACATGAAGCACACCATGGCCTATCTGACCGGCGA
>DMUE01000068.1:5465-6354 GCA_003476465.1 Microbacterium sp.
GATGTCGAGCTCTACTCGACCGACCGCGTGCTCGATGCCCTCCACAAGATCAAGTGGGAGGTCGACGGATCGCTCTCGTTCCGCCGCTCCTGCGCTCACGGCATCTGCGGCTCCGACGCCATGCGCATAAACGGTCGCAACCGGCTCGCGTGCAAGACCCTGATCAAGGATCTCGACATCTCGCAGCCGATCTACGTCGAGGCGATCAAGGGTCTGCCGCTCGAGAAGGACCTGATCGTCGACATGGAGCCGTTCTTCGCCTCCTACCGGGAGGTCAAGCCCTTCCTCATCTCGGCCACCGAGCCCGAGCCGGGCAAAGAGCGCGTGCAATCGATCGTCAACCGCGAGATCTTCGACGACACCACCAAGTGCATCCTCTGCGCCGCGTGCACGTCCTCGTGCCCCGTGTTCTGGACCGACGGACAGTACTTCGGCCCCGCCGCGATCGTCAACGCCCACCGCTTCATCTTCGACTCGCGCGACGACGCGGGCGATGTGCGCCTGGACATCCTGAACGACAAAGAAGGCGTGTGGCGGTGCCGCACGACCTTCAACTGCACGGATGCCTGCCCCCGCGGCATCCAGGTGACCCAGGCGATCGCCGAGGTCAAGCAAGCCATCCTTCGCGGCAAGTAGCCCACATGAGCTGCGTCGCCCCTCGTGACGCCCGCCCGCCGAGGGTCAGCGAGCGGATGCGCAGGGTGGCTAGCCTGGGGGCGTGACCATGCGCCGAACCCCCGACGGCGCAGCGCCGGGCGATTCGCCCACCGCCCCGGACGACGAAGACCTCGGCCGGTGGGAGGCGACGCAGGAGTCGCTGCGGCGACGGCTGGAAGAGCCTGTGCAGCGAGCGACGCACCTGACGCGTCGGACATTGGCCTGGTTCCCG
>DMUE01000068.1:6380-16196 GCA_003476465.1 Microbacterium sp.
CGGCCACCGACCGCATGATCGACATCATCAACGAGTACATCCCCAATCTGATCAGCGAGAACGGCCTGGTCACCCCCGAACAGGTCGAGGCCGTCACCACCGCCACGGCGACGACCCTCGGCACCACAGGTGCCGTCGCGCTCGTCATAGTCGTCTGGACCGCCATCGGGTTCATCACGTACGCGCGGCGCGCGGTGCGGGACATATTCGGCCTGGCGTTCGACAGCCGCTCCTATCTCCTNNCCGCCCTGGCCGCGCTCTTCCGCTTCCTCACGGGTGCGACCCTCGGCTGGACGCGCATCTGGCCGGGAGCGCTGCTCGGCGGCGGCGCCATCACCGTGCTGCAGGTCGGAGCCGGTGTGCTGCTGATCTACACCCCTTCCAACCCCCTGCTGGCGACCTTCGCCGTGCTGATCGGGTTCCTGCTCTGGTTCCGTCTGATCGGAATCGTGATCCTCGTCGCCGGGGCCTGGATCGCTGTCGCCGCGACCGACCGCAATGTCGCCCTCGCGCAACCGAACTGAGCATGAGCGTCGGCTCGACGAATACCGCGCGCTCGTCCCCGCCGCCGAAGCGGGATGTCCGAGGCGCTGACTACAGTGGAGCGCGTGCCTCGACCCATCCGCATCGCCTCTGTCAACGTCAACGGCATCCGAGCGGCGCAGCGCAAAGGCATGACCGGCTGGCTCGACCGGGCCGGGGTGGACATCCTGGCCCTGCAGGAGGTGCGCGCCGAGCGCTCGCACATCGAGACCGCCCTTCCCGGGTGGGTCGTGCTGCACGACGAGTCGCACACCGCAGGACGTTCGGGCGTCGCGTTAGCGAGCCGAGAGGCTGCGCTCGCGTCGCGCAGCACGCTCGGTGACGAGAGCGTCGATTCGCAGGGACGCTGGCTCGAGGCCGACTTCGACATCGACGGTGAGCGCCTGACGGTCGTCAGTGCGTACGTGCATTCGGGCGAGGACGGAACGTCGCGGCAGGACGCGAAGTACGGATTCCTCGACGCGATGGAACAGCGGATGCCTGAGCTTTCCGTGGCCGGCAGTCTGGCCCTGATCGTGGGCGACCTGAATGTGGGGCACCGGCCGTTCGACATCAAGAACTGGCGCGGCAACGTGAAGAAGGCGGGGTTCCTGCCCCGGGAGCGGGCCTATTTCGACCGGTTCCTCGGCACCGCCGGCGAACCGGTCACCGCGGTCGACGATTCCGAGGGCATCGGCCTGGGATGGGTTGATGTCGGTCGGCGCTTCCACGGCGAGGTCGACGGGCAGTACACCTGGTGGTCCAACCGGGGCCAGGCGTTCGACAACGACACCGGCTGGCGGATCGACTACCACCTCGCCTCACCGGCCCTCGCGGGGCGCGTGCTCCATTACCGCGTCGACCGCGCCGCCACGTACGCCGAGCGGTGGAGCGACCACGCCCCGGTCCTCGCCCACTACTCCCTCGGCGGCTCGGCTCCCTGAGCCTGTCGAAGGGAGCACCCGTCCCGCGATCTAGGATTGACCGGTGACCACAGCGCGCCTGTACTCCGGAATGCAGCCCTCGGCCGACTCGCTCCAGATCGGCAACTACATCGGTGCACTGTTGCAGTGGCGGGATCTGCAGGAGTCGTATGACGCGTACTTCTCAGTCGTCGACCTGCACGCGCTGACGCAGCCGAACGACCCCGCCGAGTTGCGCGAGAAGACCCGCCGCACCGCCGCGCAGTACATCGCCGCCGGGATCGAGCCGGCCAAGTCCACGCTCTACGTGCAGTCGCACGTGCCTGCGCACGCCGAGCTCGCGTGGATCCTCGGCACACTGACCGGCTTCGGCGAGGCCGGGCGCATGACGCAGTTCAAAGACAAGTCCTCGCGCTACGGCCAGGATGCGACATCCGTCGGCCTCTTCACCTACCCCGTGCTGATGGCGGCCGACATCCTGCTGTATCAGACCACCGTCGTGCCGGTCGGCGACGACCAGAAGCAGCACATCGAGTTGACCCGCGACCTGGCCGAGCGCTTCAACGCCCGGTACGGCGAAACCTTCCGCGTGCCGATGCCGATGATCCAGCAGGAGACCGCGCGCATCTACGACCTGCAGAACCCGACCGCCAAGATGTCCAAGTCGGCGGATTCGGATGCCGGTGTGCTGTGGTTGCTCGATGACCCGGCCGCGACGGCGAAGAAGATCATGCGCGCCGTCACCGACAGCGAGGGCGCGGTGCGATACGACCGCGAGCAGAAGCCGGGCGTTTCGAATCTGCTCGTGATCTACGCCGCCCTCAGCGGGCGCCAGATCCCCTCGATCGAGGACGAGTACAGCGGCCGCGGCTACGGAGACTTCAAGAAGGGCCTCGCCGATGTCGTCGTCTCGGAGTTCGAGCCCGTGCGCACGCGGGCGCTCGAGCTGCTCGCCGATCCCGCCGAGCTCGACCGGGTGCTCGCCGCGAACGCCGACCGCGCGGACAGCGTCGCCAGTTCCACTCTCGACACTGTCTACGAGCGGGTCGGCCTGCTCCGCCGCCGCTGAGGCGGGCTCAGCCGGCCCGCCCGGCTCCGCGGTGCGCGCGGAGGAGCCGCCCCGCCCGAACGGACGTCGTGATCGGGCGTGAGGTCGTCCGGTTCGATCCTCGAGTAGGCCCTTCCCGGGTCGATGCCCCGTGGCAGGATGGCTGCATGCCCGAGATGCCCGAGGTACAGGGACTGGTCGAGTACTTGCGCGGCCGCATCCTCGGGCTGCGGATCGTCAGGACGTCAGTGGCTCAGATCGCCGCTTTGAAGACCTTCGACCCGCAGATCGCGGCATTGCACGAGGCATCGATCGTCTCGGTCGATCGTGCCGGAAAGTTCGTGGAGATCGGATGCCGGCGCCCCACGCAGGAGCAGCTGCACCTGGTCTTTCACCTGGCCAAAGCCGGCTGGCTGCGCTGGTACGAGGCGGTGCCGGCGGCCCCGGTCAAGCCCGGTCGCTCCCCCATCGCGGTCCGCGTGGCCCTGAGCGACGGGTCGGGGTTCGACCTGACCGAGGCGGGCACGAAGAAGTCCCTGGCGGTCTACGTGGCCCGCGACACCGCTGACGTTCCGGGGATCTCGCGACTCGGGCCCGACCCCCTCGACCCCGGGTTCACCGTCGGCACCCTTGCGGACCTGCTCGCGGGTCGGCGCACCCAGATCAAGGGTGTGCTGCGCGACCAGTCGATCGTCGCCGGCATCGGCAACGCCTACTCGGACGAGGTCCTGCACGTCGCCCGCATGTCGCCCTACGCCCTCGCGGCGACGCTCGCCCCCGCAGACGTGCAGGGCTTGTACGACGCGATGCAGGCGACTCTCGCGGATGCGCTGGCCACGACATCCGGCAAGCCCCCGGCGGATCTGAAGGACGTGAAGCGGCGCGGGATGCGCGTGCACGGCCGGCGCGGGGAGCCGTGCCCCGCGTGCGGCGACACGGTTCGCAGCGTGTTCTTCGCCGATAATTCCCTGGAGTACTGCGCCACCTGCCAGACCGGCGGCAAGGTTCTCGCCGACCGGCGTCTGTCCCGGCTTCTCAAATAGGCACTCTGGCATCATCGCGAGGGCATCGGGAAGGAAACAAGCGGCCCGGGATTGGATAGGATCGAGACGATAACGTGCTCCGGGGTCGGTGAGAATCCGAACCGGCGGTGATAGTCCGCGAGCTGCGGCCCTTCGGTGCTGTGGCTGATCCGGTGNNAACCCGCAGGTGGGGGCGGTCGTGCTGAGCCCGAGCGGTGCTGTGCTGGCAGAGGGGTGGCATCGCGGCGCCGGCAATCCGCACGCCGAGATCGAGGCACTCTCGCGCCTCTCCCCCGAAGAAGCCTGCGGCGCGACGATGGTCGTCACCCTCGAGCCCTGCAATCACACCGGCAGAACCGGGCCGTGTGCGCTCGCGCTCATCGAGGCCCGCGTGTCGCGTGTCGTGTACGCGGTCGCCGACCCCGCGGAGCCCTCCGCAGGAGGGGCCGAGCGTCTGCGCGCGCACGGCGTCGAGGTCGAGGCCGGCGTGCGGGCCGACGAGATCAGCGACATGCTGGAGTCGTGGTTGACCGTCATGCGACTCGGGCGGCCGTTCGTCACCGTCAAGTGGGCACAGAGCCTGGACGGCCGCGCCGCNNGTGGGCCTCCGGCCCGTTCCCCCCGATGCGACCGTGCGCGAGCACCCGCGTGGGCTCGTCGAGGCGCGCACGCACGATCTGAGGGTCGTGCTCGATGATCTGCGTCGCCGCGGGGTGCAGAACGTCTTCGTCGAAGGCGGCCCGACCGTGGCCGGCGCGTTCGTGCGCGAAGGCCTCGCCGACCGCATCCTCACCTACATCGCTCCCGTTCTGCTGGGCGGCGAGCGCACCGCGATCGGCGATATCGGGGTCTCGACGATGGCGCAGGCCAGACGACTCAACCTCGTCGGAGTGGAACCGCTCGGCGAGGACCTCCTGATCATCACCGAACCCGCGCCCGAACCCACCCTCGATCCCCCTGGGGAAAGGAGCCGCTGACGTGTTCACCGGAATCATCGAAGAGATAGGCGCAGTGACGGCCATCGAGCCCTCGGGCGACGGCGTTCGACTGAGCGTGCGCGCTCCCCTGGCGGTGTCGGACGCTTCGCGCGGCGACTCGATCTCGGTGAGCGGCGTCTGCTTGACCGTCGTGGACCGTGATGATGCATCCTTCACCGCCGACGTCATGCGGCAGACGCTGGACATGTCCACGCTCGCGGCGCTCTCCCCGGGACGAGCGGTGAACATCGAACGCGCGACCGCGGTCGGCACACGCCTGGGAGGACACGTCGTGCAGGGGCATGTCGACGGCACCGGCGTCGTCCGCGAAGTGCGCCCGGGCGAGCGGTGGCAGGTCGTGCGCGTCGGGATTCCCGTCGCGCTCGCCCCGTTGGTCGTGGACAAGGGGTCCGTCGCCGTCGACGGGGTGTCGCTCACCGTCAGCGCGGTCAGCGAACCGGGCGTCGCCGAGCCGTGGCTTGAGGTGTCCCTCATTCCCGAGACGCTCGAGACCACGACCCTGGCCGAGCGGGCTCCGGGAGATCCCGTCAATCTCGAGACCGATATCCTCGCCCGGCAGGTGCAGCGCATGCTCGCGTTCGCGGCGGCAACCCCGACTGAAGGAGGCTCACGATGAGTCTGTCCACCATTTCCGAGGCCCTCGACGCGCTCCGCGCTGGGCGTCCGGTTATCGTCGCCGACGACGAGAACCGCGAGAACGAGGGCGACGCCGTGCTCTCCGCAGAACTTGCGACGCCCGAATGGGTGGCCTGGACCGTTCGGTGGTCCTCCGGTTTCCTCTGCGCTCCGATGCCGTCGGAGATCGCCGACACCCTCGATCTGCCGCCCATGGTGGCGCACAACGAGGATGCCCGTGGCACCGCATACACCGTGAGCGTCGACGCCGCCGACCGGATCTCGACGGGCATCAGCGCCACCGACCGCGCGCACACGCTGAACGTGCTCGCGAACCCGGAGTCCACGGCGGCCAGCGTCATCCGCCCGGGTCACGTCCTGCCTCTGCGCGCCGTGGATGGCGGCGTGCGCGAGCGCGGCGGACACACGGAGGCCGCGGTCGAGTTGATGAAGCTCGCGGGCCTGCGACCTGTCGGCGCGATCGCCGAGATCGTGGCGGATGACGGCGGCATGATGCGCCTGCCCGGCCTGCTGGAGCTCGGCGAACGCGACAGTGTGCCCGTNNTCACGGCACGTTCCGCTTCCTCGCGTACAAGGACCGGATCACGGGCACAGACCACCTCGCCGTCGTCTCCGGCGAGATCGCCGACGCCCCGCTCGTCCGCGTCCACTCGGAATGCCTGACGGGCGAGGCGTTCGGATCGCTGAAGTGCGAGTGCGGCCCACAGCTCGACGCCGCGCTCGACGCGATCGCGGCCCAAGGTGGCGTCGTGGTCTACATGCGAGGGCACGAGGGTCGCGGCATCGGTCTCATCAACAAGCTCCGCGCCTACAGCCTGCAGGAGGCGGGACTCGACACCGTCGATGCCAACCTCGCGCTCGGGCTGCCCGCCGACGCGCGGGACTATGCGGCGGCTGCCGACATCCTCTCGGATCTCGGTATCGAGCGCGTCCGCCTCATGACCAACAACCCCGACAAGGTCGACCAGCTGCGCGAATTCGGACTCGACATCGTCGAGCAGGTTCCGCTGCTGGTGGGCGTCGGACCCAACAACCACCAGTACCTCGTGACGAAACGCGACCGCATGGGCCACCTGATCGCCGAGCAGGAGCTGGCCGACGCGTTCGCAGAGATGAAGAACGGAAACGAATCATGAGCAGTAAGGGCGCGCCGGTTCGGCGGGCGGAGATCAGGCCGCAGGCCGCGGGGCTCCGCGTCGTCATCGTCGCGGGCGAGTGGCACCAGCAGATCACCGACGGGATGATCGCCGGTGCGACGAGGGCGATCGAGGCGAGCGGGGCCAACTTCGCGCTCGTGCGCGTGCCGGGCTCGTTCGAACTCCCCGTCGCGTGCCGGGCCGCCCTCGAGTCCGGCGCCGACGCGGCGGTGGCCCTCGGCGTCATCATCCGAGGCGGCACCCCGCACTTCGACTTCGTGGCATCCGCCGCAACCGAGGGGCTGACACGGGTCGCCCTCGACACGGGTAAGCCGGTCGGCTTCGGCGTGCTCACNNGGCAAGCGCCAGATCACCGCGCTGATGAACGTCGGCCTCGTGATCGCAGCTGTCGCAGGCCTCGTGCTCGCCGCCCCGTGGGGAATCGAGTACGACCTCGACTACGTCAAACTCGGCGTCAAGCTCGCGATCCTGCTGATCATCGGTGCGCTGATGGGCATCGGTCAGGCGCGAGGTCGCCGGACCGGCTCCGTGCCCTCGCCGCTTTTCTGGTCGATCGGCGTGCTGACCCTCGCCAACGCGGCGATCGCCGTCATCTGGCGCTGATTTCCGGGAGTCCTAGATCGCCCCGCTCATCGCAGAAGCGGCGAGCAGCACAGGCATGAGGAATGCCGCGCAGGAGACGTTCGGGCCCGCACACGTCTCGACCGAGCCGACCAGCGCGCCCGCACCGATGCCCATCGAGGCCCGGGAGAACATGGGATGAAGAATCCCGAGATGGTCCGGATGAAGAATCCCGAGATGCTCCGGCTCGACGAATGCGCGGCGAGCAGGTCACGCTGCACGACCGCTGGCCTCGCCCGTATCGCACGAGCCGGTGTTGGCGCCGAGAGGGAGCCGATCCGGCGAACACCCCCGCGCAGAAGAAGTACGGTCGAAGGTAGTCCCATCGACGCGAGCAGCAATACGAGGTAGAGCATGTCCGACACCACCCGCACCCGTGGCCGCCGCTCGCGAACCGAGGGGCCGCGCGCGACCTTCCGGCAGTTGCTGCCTTTTCTCTTCGAACACAAGAGGGCGCTGATCGTCGTCGCGATCCTCAGTGTGCTCGGTGCCGGCGCGACCCTGATCCAGCCGGTGCTCGTCGGGCAGATCATCGAGCGCGTCCAAGCCGAGGCATCCCTCGGCCTGCTGGTGTGGCTGCTGGTCGGGTTCGTCGTCGTCTCCTCCGTTATCTCGGGCTACCAGCACTACCTGCTGCAGCGCACCGGCACCGCGGTCGTCTACTCGAGCCGTCGCAAGCTGATCTCGCGAGTCCTGCACCTGCCGATCAGCGAGTTCGACGCGCGCCGCACGGGCGACCTCGTCTCCCGCGTCGGCACAGACACCACCCTGCTCTACGCCGTCCTGACACAGGGACTCGCGGACGCGATCGGCAGCGCGCTGATCTTCGTCGGTGCGCTCATCGCGATGGCGCTGATCGACCCCCTGCTGCTCGGCCTGATCGTCGTGGTGATCGGGGTCTCGGTCACGCTCGTCGTGGTCCTCAGCGGGCGCATCCGCACCGCCTCGACAGAGCAGCAGGTCAAGGTCGGGGAACTGGCATCGGGCGTCGAGCGCGCGGTCGGCTCGATTCGCACGGTACGTGCCTCGGGCGCGACCGAGCGCGAGATCACGCAGGTGTCGTCGCTGGCAACCGAGGCCTACGAAGCGGGCGTGCGGATCGCGAAGGTCTCGGCCCTCGTCGTCCCCGTCGCCGGCATCGCCCTGCAGGTGTCGCTTCTCGTGGTGCTCGGCGTGGGGGGCTTCCGGGTCGCGTCCGGCGCGATCGAGATCGCCAGCCTCGTGACATTCATCATCTTCCTCTTCATGCTGATCGGGCCCCTCGGCTCGACCTTCGGCGCGATCACGAGCGTCAACCAGGCGCTCGGGGCGCTCGGCCGCATCCAAGAGGTGCTCAACCTGCCGACCGAGGATCACGACGACGCCGCGGTCGCCGCGCGCCTGACGGGAACGCTGGCCTCGGCATCCGAAACCTCCTCCCCCGCACCGCGCCCGGCCCCCGCCCTCGCCTTCCGCGACGTGCACTTCCGCTACCCGGACGACGTCGTTGCCGCGCGCGCCGCCGCGGCCGCCGCCGCGCGCACGCTCCTCGAAGAGGTGCACCTGGAAAAGCCGGCGCAGGCGAGCGCCGAGATCGAACAGGAAGCCGAACAGGAAGCCGCACGCGAGGTGCTGCGTGGTGTGTCGTTCGATATCCCGCGGGGGGCGCGCGTCGCCCTCGTCGGGCCNNAGTGCGAGGCGGTGCTGCGCGCCGTGAACCTCGGCGATGTGCTCGAGCGAAGCCCGCAGGGGCTTAAGTCGCCGGTCGGGGAAGGCGGCGTCATGCTCTCGGGCGGTGAGCGTCAACGACTCGCGATCGCGCGAGCCCTGCTGTCCGCTCCCCCGATCCTGCTGCTCGACGAGTCGACGTCGTCGCTGGATGGCGTCAACGAGCAGCGCATGCGCGACGCGATCGACGCCGTCGCCGCCGGGCGGACGCTCCTGGTGATCGCGCATCGACTCTCGACGGTGGTCGACAGCGACCTCATCGTGGTGCTCGATCAGGGTCGCGTCGTCGGTCAGGGCACGCACTCCGAACTCGTCGCCTCGACACCGCTCTATCGCGAGCTGGCCAAGCACCAGCTGCTGGTCTAACCCGGGCTACCCCCGCAGGCGATAGCGCAGCGCCGACAGCTCGGCGTTCAACGCGGCCGGCACCCGACCGCCGAACGTCGCGTAGAACTCCTCTGTGAGGTCGGCCTCGGCCTGCCAGGTCGAGGGGTCCACGGCGAAGAGTTCTTCGAGATCCGCTTCGGGCACTTCGATACCGTCGAGGTTCAGGTCTTCGATGCGCGGAAGACGTCCGATCGGGCTCTCGACGGCGCCGACCTCGCCCTGGATGCGACGGACGATCCACTCGATGACCCTCGAGTTGTCACCGAAGCCGGGCCACANNGCGGCGGTGCGCTCCGACGAGATGTTCGAGCCGATGAAGACGCCGTGCGTCCAATCGGTCGCCTCGACGACGAGCGGGACGTTCGTGGCGCGGCGCCCCCCGAACAGGATCGCGTCCAGCGGCACCCCCTCGGGCGCATCCCAGTCCGGCGCGATCTGCGGACACTGCGCCGCGCTGACGGTGAATCGCGAGTTCGGGTGCGCGGCGGGACGACCGGATGCGGGGGTCCAGGGGTTGCCCTCCCAGTCTGTGAGGTGCGGGGGAGCTTCGTCCGTGAGGCCCTCCCACCAGACATCGCCGTCGGGACGCAGCGCGACGTTCGTGAAGATCGTGTTGCCCCACAGGGTCTCGACGGCCGTGACGTTGGTCGACTCGCCGGTGCCCGGTGCGACGCCGAAGAATCCGGCCTCGGGGTTGATCGCCCACAGGCGTCCGTCTTCGCCGGGGCGCAGCCACGCGATGTCGTCGCCCAGCGTTTCGACCCGCCATCCGGGGATCGTCGGGCGCAGCATCGC
>DMUE01000068.1:16202-17554 GCA_003476465.1 Microbacterium sp.
CGGAGGGCGAAGCACTTCTTGGCCAGGATGGCGTTGCCGCCGTATCCGGACCCGTACGACCATACTTCGAGAGTGTCGGGGAAGTGCACGATGTACTTCTCGTCGTTGCAGGGCCACGGGACATCCTTCTCGCCCGGCGCGAGCGGCGCACCCACCGAATGGACCGTGCGCACCCAGGGTGCACCGTTGGCGATCTGGGAGGTGACGTCGGCACCGACGCGCGTCATCAGGCCGATGCTGGTGACGGCGTAGGGGCTGTCGGTTATCTGCACGCCGATGTGCGAGAGCGGGCCGCCGACGGCGCCCATGGAGAACGGCACGACGTACATCGTGCGACCGCGCATGCTGCCGGCGAAGAGCTGCGACATCGTGCCGCGCATCTCGGTCGGATCTGCCCAGTTGTTGGTGGGACCGGCGTCCTCCTCCCGCTCCGAGGCGATGAAGGTGCGGCCTTCGGTGCGGGCGACATCCTGGGGGTGCGAGCGCGCGAGGTAGGAGCCGGGGCGCCACTCCGGGTTGAGCCGGATGAGCGTTCCGTCATCGACCATTTGGCGCAGGATGGCCTCGTTCTCGGCGCGCGAACCGTCGACCCAGTGCACGCGAGCGGGCTCTGTGAGGGCGGCTATCTGGTCGACCCAGGCCAGCATCTCGGACAGACCCGGCTCGTCGGCGGGCCGTTGCCCGAAATCGGTGACCCGGCGAGGGCCGGCGTTGCGGGTGCTCAGGGTTTCGGCAATTGCCACGATGCGCTCCTCGTTCTCGGCTGATTCCATTTCACTACCCTCATGCGGCCTTTGCGGCTGAAATCAGCCGAAAGAATTGACATTATTATCGTATACTCAAGGAATGGTCCCCGCCGCTCTCGAACTCAGCACACTCGGCCACCGCATCCGGCATCACCGGCTGCAGAAGGGCCTGACCCTCGACGAACTGGGCGTCCTCGTCGGTGTCGCCGGAAGTCAGCTCAGCCTGATCGAAAACGGCAAGCGCGAACCGAAGCTCTCCCTCCTGCAGGCCGTCGCCGCCGCAACCGGAACCGAGGTCTCCGACCTCATCTCCGGGGAACCGCCCAACCGTCGCGCGGCGCTCGAGATCGAGCTGGACCGCGCCCAGGCGAGCCCCACCTTCCGCCAGCTCGGGATCGCGCCCGTGCGGGTCACCAAGAGCATGTCGGACGAAACACTCACCTCTCTGCTCGGCCTTCATCGGGAATTGCAACGGCGTGAACGGGAGGCGATCGCCACGCCCGAGGAGGCCCGCCGCGCGAACACGGAATTGCGCCTGCGGATGCGGTCCCGCGACAACTACCTCCCCGACATCGAGCGGCTGGCCGAAAAGCACCTGAAAGCCGC
>DMUE01000209.1 GCA_003476465.1 Microbacterium sp.
GCCAGCATGAAAGAGACCTTCGAGCACATGCGCGCCCGCGGAGGGATGGCGTGGATCGGTCTCTTCCGCCCGACTCCGGAGGAGATCCGCCAGGTGTCCGACGAGTTCTCGCTTCACCCGCTGGCCGTCGAGGACGCCCTGACAGGGCATCAGCGCGCGAAGCTCGAGCGCTACGGCGACATCCTCTTCACCGTGCTGCGGCCCGCCAGGTACTTGGACGAGACGGAGACGGTCGAGTTCGGTGAGCTGCATGTGTTCGTCGGCCCCGACTTCGTGGTCACGATCCGGCACGCGCAGTCGCCCGACCTCGCGCGCGTGCGGCATCGACTCGAATCGCAGCCGGACCTCCTCGCCCTCGGGCCCGAGGCCGTGCTGTACGCGATCCTGGACGAGGTCGTCGACGAGTACCGACCCGTCGTCGCCGGTGTCGAGAACGACATCGACGAGATCGAGGACGCCCTCTTCGGTGGGGACGGCACCGCCCTCTCACAGAGGATCTACGAGCTCTCACGCGAAGTGATCAGCTTCCACCGTGCGACGCAGCCGTTGGCCGAGATGCTCGATGCCCTCCTGAAGGGCGCGGAGAAGTACAACGTCGACATCGAATTGCAGCGCTCGCTTCGCGACGTGCACGACCACACGCTCTCGATCACCGACCGGCTTGCGACGTTCCGCTCGCTGCTTGAGAACGCCCTCACCGTCAACTCCACGCTCGTCGGCGAACGCCAGACCGAGACATCCCTCGTGCAGAACGAGCAGGTCAAGAAGATCTCGGGATGGGCGGCGATCCTGTTCGGCCCCACACTCGTCGGCACCGTCTACGGCATGAACTTCGATGACATGCCGGAGCTGCATTGGACCTACGGATACCCGATGGCGCTGGGGCTCATGGCGGCCACGAGCGTCACCCTCTACGTCGTCTTCCGCAAGAAGCGCTGGCTCTGATGGCGGCGCTGTAGNNCCCCGGCGTAGAAGACGGCACCGCAAACACCGCCTCGGCAACCCCGGGCGCGTGGCCGGCTGCGAGGATGGCACGATGAGCGATTCGCGCGAAGCCCGAGCCGAGCAGCGGCGCCAGGACGGCCCGAACGACGAGCCCGTCGAGGAAGAAATCGAGATCGAGTTCGAGGAGGTCGTCGGCGAGGGCGCCGAGCGGCTGCACCGTACATTTCGGGCGACCCTCGTCACCGGGTTCCTGGGCGGGGTGGAGGTCGGCATCGGGGTCCTCGCCTATCTCGGCGTCCTGTACGAGACGGGCGACCACCTGCTCGCGGGACTGGCCTTCAGCATCGGCCTCATCGCCCTCCTGCTGGCGCACAGCGAACTGTTCACCGAGAACTTCCTGATGCCGATCGCGGCCCTCGTCGCCCGCGAAGGCACCGTGCTCCAGCTGGTGAAGCTGTGGGGCGGCACGCTCGTAGCCAACCTGTTCGGCGGCTGGCTGATCATGGCGATCGTGGTGCTGGCCTTCCCGGCCTGGCACGAGGTCCTCGCCGAGACCGCGCTGCACTTCATCGACGCGCCGATCACGCCCGAGTTCGTCGCCCTCGCCATTCTCGGCGGGGCCGTCATCACGCTCATGACCCGCATGCAGACCGGAACCGAATCCGAGCCCGCGAAGATCGCCGCGGCGGTCGCCGGGGGCTTCGTGCTCGCCGGCCTCCAGCTGTTCCACTCCATCCTCGACTCCCTGTTCGCCTTCGGCGCGATCATCAGCGGCGCCCCGATCACCTACCTCGACTGGGTGCTCTGGTTCCTCCCGGTGCTCGTGCTCAACCTGTCTGGCGGGATTCTGCTGGTCACACTGCTGCGCATCGTGCGCACCGGCGAGCTCTTCCAGCTGCGCCGCCGCAAGAACTCCCCCCGCGACTAGGCCCACCGGATGGCGAGCGAAACCGCAGCGGGGGAGACGCGGGGCCCAGAACTGCCGAATCCGGCGCCGCCGAATCCAGAGCCGCCGAATCCAGAGCCGCCGAATCCGGCTTGAGCCGAACATCCGGAAGGAGCGATCCGGCCGCACGGGCCCTATTGCAGCTGACGGGGCGCGTCTGTGTTGAAATCTCCTCTCGGATGCACGGCATCGGCCTCGCACACTCAGGAGCACTGCAGTGAGAGCTCTAAGGTGTGAGGCGTGCCGAAAACGGGGAACCACACGCGGATGCTCTCACGGCAAGAACTCGCACTCATCCTCATCACCGCCGTGTGGGGCTCGACCTTCCTGATCGTCCATATCGCCGTCCAGTACAGCGGGCCGTGGTTCTTCGTCGGCATACGGTTCCTCTCCGCTGGAGTGATCAGCGCCCTGATCTTCGCGCGCATCCTGCCGGGCCTGCGGTGGAAAGAGATCGGTGCCGGATCGGCGATCGGCGTCATGATCTTCCTCGGCTACGGGTTGCAGACCGTGGGGCTCCAGACGATCGACAGCAGCACGTCGGCCTTCATCACGGCGCTGTACGTACCGCTCGTGCCCGTGCTGCAATGGATCGTCTTCCGCAAGCCGCCGCGGCCGCTCACATGGATCGGGGTCGCTCTGGCGTTCGTCGGGCTGATCCTCGTGGCCGATCCCACCAGCGTGGGGTTCACGTTCGGCGCGGGCGAGATCACAACCCTCGTGAGCACCCTGCCGATCGCGGGCGAGATCATCCTGATCAGTCTGTTCGCGGGCAAGGTGAGCCTCGGCCGGGTGACCGTCGTGCAGCTTCTCGTCGCCGGACTTCTCGGGCTCGCGACCATGCCGATCACCGGTGAGCAACTGCCCGCGTTCTCCTGGGTGTGGCTGAGTGCGGCCCTCGCCCTCGGCGCTGCGAGCTGCATCATCCAGCTGACGATGAACTGGGCGCAGCGCTCGGTGTCGGCCACTCGCGCGACGATCATCTACGCCGGCGAACCGGTCTGGGCCGGAATCGTCGGCCGTATTGCGGGGGAGCGCCTGCCCGCCGTCGCGATCCTCGGCGCCGCATTCATCGTCGCCGGCGCGGTCGTCAGCGAGCTCACGCCGCGCAAGCGGGGTGAGCTCGCAGACGAGCGAACGGATGACGCCCCTTCCCCGGTCGGGGACC
>DMUE01000257.1 GCA_003476465.1 Microbacterium sp.
AGCTCGGTTCGAGGACGCAGCTCGGAGTCGCCGCCGCAGACCGAACACCTCGTCGGCTCGCCCGGGACCAGGTTCGCCACGATCATGGGAGTCTCGAAGGGGATCTCCTCGCGCCAATCGGATGTCGATGTGATCTTCATGGGTGTCCTCCAGAGCGGGATCGAGCTGACGTCGCAGCGAGCGACGGCGGACGCGATCGCTGTCCAGCGATGAGCGATGACCCTTCCCCAGCGTAGCCCCGGCTCTCGTGCCGGCGGCAGCCTGCCCGTCTCGTGGCACCCATGATGGAAGCATGAGCNNCGTCGCGCACGCCGTGAAGCTCTATGCCGGCCGTTACCGCCAGCCTCGACCGAACCCGCGACGGGTGGTCATCCGGATCACTCCGGAAAAGGCGCTCGGGTCCGCCGGTCTCTGGCGCTGACCCTCACCCCGCAGTGCGGAGCCCCCGCCCGCAGTCATCCCCGCGGGATGATGTCAGCCGCTGGCCATCGCAGGCGAGAACGGCTGCGTGATAGCGTCCGTGCACCGCGATGAATCACCGCGGTCGGCGAAGACGACCCGATCTTGGTGCTCGATCAGGAGGACGATCCGCGCATGAGCCTCGCACGCCCGGAGACCGACCCGAATGTCACCCCCCTTCGGCTCCTGATGCTCGCCGTACCGGCGCTGCTGGTCGGGGTCGTCTCCGCGCTGATCCTATGGACGCTCGATTCGACCGCCGATGCCCTCTCGAACGTGATCTGGACGACGCTTCCGGGCGCGCTGAACGTCGACCCGAACGGCTGGTGGATCATCCTCGTGCTGACCGTCACCGGACTGGCGGTCGGCATCGCGCTGCAGGTTCTCCCCGGGCACGGCGGCCCGGATTCGGCCACGACCGAGCTCGTCGACAAGCCTCTGCCGCTGCGCACTCTCCCCGGTCTCGCCGTGGTCACGCTGCTCAGCCTCGCCGGCGGGGTGAGTCTCGGACCCGAGAACCCGATCATCGCGATCAACACCGCGATCATCGTCGCGGTGTTCGCGCGGCTCATCCCCCAAGTGTCACCGCAGGTGTCGATGCTGCTCGCAGCGTCCGCCACGATCGGCGCCCTGTTCGGCACTCCGGTCGCCGCAGCGCTCGTCTTCACGGGATTGGTCGCCGCCGTGCGGGCGGGCGGTTCACTGTGGGACAAGCTGTTCCTGCCGCTGGCGGCGGCCGGTGCGGCATCCATCACGATGCACCTGCTGGGCGCCCCCCCGTTCGCGTTCGACATGCCGGCCTACGGCCCGCCGCAGGCGTTCGACATCCTCACCGGCATCCTGGTCGCCTGCGCCGTCACCGTGGTAGGTCTCGCGGCGCTGGCCGTCTTCCCCTTCGTCTACCGGGGGCTGCACGCCCTCCGGCATCCGATCATCATCAGCACGGTCGGCGGGTTGATCCTCGGCATCCTCGGCTACATCGGCGGCCCGATCACGATGTTCAAGGGTCTCACTCAGATGGGTGAGCTGCTCAAGGACCCGAGTCAGTACGACGCCGGTCAGCTCGCCGTGATCGCGGGCATCAAGATCGTCGCTCTGCTCGTCGCGGCATCCGCGCTGTTCCGAGGCGGCCGCGTGTTCCCGGCGGCCTTCATCGGCGTGGCGCTCGGACTTCTCGTGAGCACGCTGTTCCCGTCGCTGAACATGAGCCTCGTCGTCGCGTGCGCTGTGCTGGGCATCGTGCTGGTCGTGGCTCGCGACGGCNNGGTGTTCGTCGCCGTCGCGATCCCCGGCGACATCGCGCTGCTGCCGGTCCTGTGCATCGTCGTGCTGCCGGCCTGGCTGCTGGTCTCGCAGGCACCGGAGTTCCGGATCGTGCCACCGGCCGAACCGGAGGCGGCGCCCGCCTCTTCCGGCGGCTGACGTCTCCGGCCGCGATCCAGCGGGGTTCAGTCGCCTCTGCCCTTTCCGTTCCCGCCGTTCCCGTTCCCGTTCCCGTTCCCGTTGCTGTTGCTGTTGCCGTTGCCGTTGTTGCCGGGACCCGAGTTGTCATTGCCGTCGTCGGTGAGTCCCGGACCGACGGTCGGCTGCGGCACAGGTTCGATGCTCGGCGTCGGCGCGGGCTGCAGATCGGCCCGCACCACCCCGATCGCACCCTGGATGGACGCTGCGCGCTCTGCGGTCACATCACCCGCCGCGACGGCGGCGTCGAGCCTCTCCTGCAATTCGTCCAGTCGGGTGAGCGCTGTCGCCTGATCGCCGGCCGCAGCCGACTCTGCCACGGCGACTACGCCGGCCTGCAGGTCGGTCGAGGCCTGCCGCGACAGCGTCAAGGGGGCGGTTGCGCAGCCCGCCAGGACGGCCGCGACCGCGGCGACGCAGATCAGCCAGGCGAGGCGGCGCATC
This sequence comes from Microbacterium sp., assembly GCA_003476465.1. GTDB lineage: Bacteria > Actinomycetota > Actinomycetes > Actinomycetales > Microbacteriaceae > Microbacterium. The sequence goes on from DMUE01000257.1 coordinate 2,365, forward strand.
ACGGACTCAGCTCATTCATCAGATCCTGCAGATGCGTGTCGAGCGGCTCCCCGACCGCGGGAAGCGCCGGCGGCGGTGCCGGGGACGCGGCGCCGATCGCGAGCGCGACGCCCACGACCGTGGCGACCAGCACGAGCGCGACGGCACTGACGATCATGACCCATCGCGACCGGTTCGCGGGTGGGGAGCTGCCCGGCTCGGCGTCGCCGCGCGCCGGTGCGACCGGCCGCTCACCCACGACCACGGTGGCGGCGGTCGGCGACGAGGTCAGCACGCGCCCCGACGCGTCCAGCATGGGCGGTGCGGGTGCGACGGCTGCCTCGGGTGCCACCATCAACCGCGTCGCGGCCGGCTCGCAATCGATGGCGCGCGTGACCTCGGAATCGGTCTCCTCGCTGTCGAGCACACGCCCGCGCACGGACACCTCGAGCGCCGTCGGACGCTCGCCCGAGTCGATCGCGGTCATCGCCGTCAGGAGCGACCGCCACCCGTGGCCCCAGTCTCCGGGAACATCCGGCGGTGACGTGAGACGGACCGAGATCGCCTCGATCGGAGTCTGCTGCGGGAAGGCGCGTCGTCCCGAGAGCGCCTCCAGCAGCACGAGGCCGAGACTGTAGATGTCCGATGCCGTCGTAGGGGCCTGGCCCCGCACCTGCTCGGGCGAGATGTACGCGGCCGTGCCGATCGCCGTGCCCGGCGTGGTCACCCGCGCGGCATCCACGAGGTAGGCGATTCCGAAGTCGGCCAGCACCGCGCGGAACGTGTGCTGCGGCGTGAGCGGTGGCCGCAAGAGGATGTTCGCCGGTTTGACGTCGCGGTGGATGATCCCCGCACCGTGTATGACGTGCAGGGCTTCGCCCAGATCGGCGGCGAGGGATGCGGCATCCCTCGTGTCGGTCGGGCCGCCGGAGATCACGTCCGCGAGCGTTCCGCCGTCGATGTACTCCATCACCAGATACGACCGCGAATCGGCAGACAGATGCGCATCGAAAAGGGTCACGAGGGACGGATGGCTGACCGACGCGAGCAGGCGCTTCTCGGACTCGCGGCGGATGGCGTCGGAGTCGTCTGTGAAGCCGGGAGCGAAGATCTTCACGGCCACGGTGCGGCCGAGCGCGTCGTCGGATGCGCGCCAGACCGAGCCCATGCCGCCCTCGCCGATCAGCTCTTCGAGCCGATAGCGTCCATCGAGCACTTCTCCGGGCTGGACAGGACCGGAGATCCGCAGATCTGTCATCCCGTCCACTATCGCACGGCCGCCTGTGTGCGGCATCCCTGTTGACAGCCCGGCACTGATCGTGCTGCTACGTCACCCGGATCAGGGTGCGCTGCCATCCGCTCGACCCATCAGGGGCGATGGGCGCGCGCTCTTCGATCTGCACGTCGCCGTTCTTGTTCACGGCGCGGACCGCGACGTAGTGGGTGCCGACCGTGGCGTCCCAGTCGACGAACCACTGCACCCAGGTGTCTTCATTGATCGGGCTCGACAGTGTGGCCGCCTGCCAGTCTCCGTCATCGATGCTGACCTCGACGCGGTCGATGCCGACCGTCTGAGCCCAGGCCACTCCCGCGACCGGGGTGCGCCCGGCCGGAATCGCCTCGCCGGTGCGCGGGGTGTCGAGCCGCGAAGAGAACTTGATCGGCGCCTTCGCGCTGTAGCCGCGCGGCGTCCAGTACGCCTCGTCGGCGTCGAACGTCGTGACCTTCAGCTCGCTCAGCCACTTCGTGGCGGAGACGTAGCCGTACAGCCCCGGGACGACCATGCGCACCGGGAACCCGTGCTCGAGCGGAAGGGGCTCCCCGTTCATTCCGACCGCGAGGATCGCGTCAAGGCCGTCGTCGGTGAGCGACTCGAGAGGAGTGCTCGCCGTGAAGCCGTCGACACTCCGCGAGAGCACCATGTCGGCGCCGGACTTCGGCCCGGCGAGCTTCAGCACGTCGCGGGTCGGAACGCCCAGCCAGACGGCGTTGCCGAGCAGGTCGCCGCCGACCTCGTTCGAGACGCACGTCAGCGTGATCGCATACTCGTTCACGCCCATGCCGACCAGCTCGTCGAAGGTGAGCTCGACGCGCTGGTCGACCATGCCGTCGATCACGAGCCGCCAGGTGTCGGGCTCGACCGAGGGCACGGTGAGTGCGGTGTCGACCCGGTAGAAGTCGGCGTTCGGCGTGAACAGGGGCGAGATCCCGGGGATGTCGAGCTCGGCGCCCGACGGAATGGTCACGATCGTGCGCGGCGCGGGGAGCTTGAGCGCCTTGCGCACCGCCGAGATCGATCCCGCGGTCGCATTGATGAGGGCGCGGGCGCCGACCCCGATGATGAGCGCCGAGGTGCCCGCGATGGCAGTAACGCGGAAGAACATGCGGCGGCCGACGGTCGCGGGTGCCGCTGTGCCTTTCGGGTGCACCGTCGGCCGCTCCACGGGCTGCGGCGTGTCGGCCACGGGCTCGGCGTCCGCCGAGACCTGCGGCGCGGAATCGGTCGAGGCGCTCGACCAGCGACGCAGCCGCGTCGCCAGGAACCAGAGGATGAGGCATCCGGCGATCGTCCCGACGATCGGGGGGATCGCGGCGAGTGGGCTCGCCCCCGCGCGCGTCACGATCGCCGCCACCGACAAACCGCCGGCGATCACGAGGGCGACCACACCGAGAGGCGGCCGGAGGTGCTGCAGCAGACCGGCGACCGCGGAGGCGACCAGCACAGCGAGCGCGAGACCCACGAGCAGAGCGATCTTGTCGTACTCGCCGAACGTCGCGATCGCGAATTCCTTGAACGGCTGCGGAACGATGTCGATCACGAACGAGCCGAGCGCGAGGATCGGACTGCCCTCGCGGGCGACCAGCAGAGCGACCACTTCCGCGGCCGCGAGGAAGACCCCGGCACTCACGACACCGGAGACGGCTGCCCAGAACCAGAACCTCAGTCGACCGGTCCTCTTGTTCGCCATTGCCAGGCCTCCGCATCTGCGGGGTTTCCCCCTGTGCCTGTTGTTCGCGGCGGGCCGACGATCGGATTGTCCGCTCCCCTCATGCGGCGCGCCTACGGCAGCGCCGCAGCGCCAACACGGTGCGCGAGCACCTGCAGCGGCTCATCGAGGCTGGACACGTCATCCGGAGCACCGAGCACCGCGCCACGCGCGGGCGGCCGAGAACGCTCTATTCGGCCGCGACCGGAGGCCGAGAGGCATCTAGTCCGATCACCCGCCGGAAAGTGCACGACGCCGCGGTGCGCGGCGACGTGATGCGCCGCGTGATGCCGTGGACGGGCTCGAACGTGGAGAGCATCGGTCAGCCGGCGACGCACCAGCTCGACGCGATCGTCGAGCATCTGGTGGATTCGGGCTTCGATCCGGTCGTCGACGAGGCCGATCTGACGATCAGCCTGTCTCCCTGCCCGCACGCCGCCAGCCAGGCGGGTCACCGGCAGACGCTCTGCGCGGTCCATCTCGGACTCATGCGGGCAGTGCTGAAGGAGGCAGGCGGCCCGCTGCGGGCCTCCTGCATCCGATCCTCCCCGCACCCGACCGACTGCGTAGTCGAACTCGCCATTGCCTGAGGCGCGCCAATTTGCACGGCCCACAACCTATCGGCCTATCGGCGACGGCATCGGCTGAGTACCGTGACGATCAGAAACCCGGAAAGGTGAACAATGGATCTCCTCGACCCGTTGCTGTTGGCGAGATGGCAGTTCGGCCTGACGACGCTCTACCACTTCCTTTTCGTCCCGCTCACACTCGGCATGGCGCTGACCGTCGCGATCTTCCAGCCTGGCCAGCATCTGGATCGCCACGATCGGAGCGTGGTTCTCGGCCTACTTCATCCTCGCGGCCAACGCCTTCATGCAGAATCCGGTCGGCTACCAGATGGCCGCGGACGGCCATCGCGCCGAGATGACCGACTTCGTCGCGGTGCTCACCAATCCCGTGGCCCTCGCCGCGCTGCCCCATACGCTCTTCGCCGCGTTCATGATGACGGCGGGCGTGATCATCTCGGTCTCGGCCTGGCACNNCGAGATGATGCGCTCGTCGCTGCGCTACGGCCTGTGGGGCATGATCGTCGCGTTCGTCGGCGTCGCGCTCACGGGCGACCAGCTCGGGCTGGTTATGGTCTCGACGCAGCCGATGAAGATGGCTGCCGCAGAGGCGCTGTTCACGACGGCCTGCGGAGCGGATGCGTCGTTCTCGATCTTCACGCTCGGCACGCCGGACGGCACGACCGAACTGTTCTCGATCCGCATCCCGTACCTGCTGTCCTTCCTGTCCACCCACACCCTCGATGGCTGCGTCGAGGGCATCAATGACCTGAATGCCCTCTACACGACCGAGATGTTCCCCCAGTTCGCCGATCAGGTCGACGGCAATTTCGCTCCGGTCCTGTGGATCACGTACTGGGCGTTCCGCTGGATGATCGGCCTGGGCGGCGTGGCGGCGCTGACCGCCGTGGTCGGCCTGTGGCTCACGCGCAAGAAGGCCAAGCGAGAGGTGCCGGTCTGGGCCTGGCGCATCGCGATCTGGGCATGGTCGGCATCCCTGCTCGCCCTCCTGCTCGGCTGGATCTTCACCGAGATGGGCCGGCAGCCCTGGATCGTGTTCGGGCTCATGCTCACCGAAGACGGCGTCTCGCCGAGCGTCCCGGGATGGACGGTGCTGATCTCGCTCGTCGCGTTCACTGCGATCTATGCGATCCTCGCGGTCGTCGAGGTCGGACTGATCATGAAGACCGCGCACACCGGCCTCGAACCGCTGCCCGAACCGGGGAGCGAGGGCGCTGAACCACCCGCGCTCGAAGACACCCCGACGACGGTCTACTAGGAACCCGAGGACGACATCATGGATCTCGCATACGTCTGGTTCTTCCAGTGGTACGCGACCCTGTTCAGCGGGTTCTACCTCGCGTTGCTGCTGATCCTGCTGGCGCTCATCCTGCGCGGCGTCTCATTCGAGTACCGCCATCAGCGCGACTCGCCGCGCTGGAAGAAGGGCTTCGACACGATGATCGTCATCGGGTCCGCCGTGCCCGCGCTGCTGTGGGGCGTCGCCGTCGCCAACTTCGTTCTGGGTGTCCCGCTGGATGCCGACCACGAGTTCACCGGCTCACTGCTGACC
>DMUE01000186.1 GCA_003476465.1 Microbacterium sp.
TGGATCGACGAGTGCCCGAGGCCCAGCACGGCCGAATCCAGGCCCATGCGCATCAGGTCGAGCACGTTCTCCACGCCTGTCTGGCCGTTGGCGGCCAGACCCCACAGGTACGCGCGGCCGATCATGACCGCACGGGCGCCCATGGCGAGAGCCTTCGCGACATCGCCGCCCCGACGGATACCGCCGTCAAGCAGCACCTCGACCTGGTCGCCTACGGCGTCGGCGATCGGGCCCAGACAGCGGATCGTCGCGGGAGTGGTGTCGAGGTTGTTGCCGCCGTGGTTCGACACCGAGATAGCATCCGCTCCTATGTCCACGGCGTGCTTGGCGTCGTCGAGACGGGTGATCCCCTTGAGAAGGAACGGGCCACCCCACTCCTTCCGCAGCCATTCCACGTCCTCCCAGCTGGGCGGAGGTGTCTGCATCCACTCGTAGTAGGCGCCGAAGAACGTCGGCGCCGGGCCGTCAGGGGGCTGCAGGTTGGGGGCGGTGAGGTCGGGAATCCCGACCTTCGCCCAGTCCAGCAGCCACCCGGGTCGGCGGATCCCCTCGGGCGCGAACTGGATCATCGCCTTGAGGTCCATCTTTTCCGGGATGGACGGGCTGCCCCAGTCGCGTCCGACCGAAAACGACCAGTCGAGCGTCGCGATGAGCGCCTTGGCTCCCGCTTCGCGTGCGCGGTCCATGCGCTGGACCATCTGTTCCTTCGTGCCGGTCCAGTACATCTGAAAGAAGGTGTTCTCGTTNNTCGACGGCTTGCACGCCGGTGGGGGAGATCAGCACCGGGAGGGAGATCGGGATGCCGAGGACGGTCGTCGACAGGTCGCGCTCGACGTGATGCCCGGCCACATGCGGCGCGAAGGCGAGCTCGGCGAAGGCGGCCGAGTTGTCGTTCGGGGTGGCGCCACGCTCGGAGCCGGCGACCAGCGCCGCATACACGGACGGCGGGAGTCGTTTCTTCGCCCGCCGCTGAGCCTCCAGCACGGACTCGAACCACGGGTTCTGCCTCCAAGGCCAGTACATATGCGTTCCTCTCGTCTGTTTCGCTTGTCGCGGGGTACGGCAGGTTCGCTAGAGAAATCCAGCGTCTTCATCGACGGAGTGGCGCCCGGAACGCCTGGGCGTGGCATCGCCGCGAGGGGATCGTCCGACTTCTTGGGGGCGCTTTGGGCACGTGCTCGCNNTCGCCATGGGTCGTCGGTCTCCGAAGTGGGCGTGCGCTCTAGTTGCCCTCCTGGTGGCGCCCTTCGACGCCTGCCGCTGCTGGCATCAATGTCGCCGCGAACCCCGCCAGCGGGCTCTCCGCGCACGCGCTCACCGGCGGGGCCTCGATGTCGTCGCGCCGACGGATCGAGACGCGGACGGGGCCCATGCCCTCGCGCGGACGTGGCGGCGAGGTGCGGTGGGAGTGATCGCCGGTCGGCTGCGGAAGCCCACCCCCGGTGTCCTTACGCTTGGCCAACTCCTGCTCGCCGAAGCCCTGCACGCATTCCGGGTCAGGGCCGTCGAGGGGGAGCCCGGTGAAGAACTTGGCGGCCATGCATCCGCCCTTGCAGGTGTCGAAGAATTGGCACGACGTGCATGCGCCGCCGGACTGCGGCTCGCGCAACCGCGTGAACAGTTCAGAGTGGCGCCACACCTCGGCGAAGCCGCCGTCGTCGCGGACGCTGCCGGCGAGGAACTCTTCGTGGATCGCGAAAGGACAGGCGTAAACGTCCCCGATCGGATCGATCAGGCACACCACGCGGCCGGCGCCGCAAAGATTCAGGCCGGGAAGGGCCTGCCCGTACGCCGACAGGTGGAAGAAGGAGTCGCCGGTGAGAACCTCGTCACCGTGGGCTACGAGCCAGTCGTAGAGCTCGCGCTGCTGCGCCTGCGTAGGATGCAGGTCGTCCCAGACGTCGGCTCCGCGACCCGAGGGGCGCAGCCGCGTCAAGCGCAACTGTGCGCCGTACTCGTCGGCGATCGCCTTGAACTCATCCAGCTGACTGATATTGGTGCGCGTGCACACCACCGAGAGCTTGAAACCGCGCATGCCCGCGTCGCGCAGGTTCGCCATGGCGCGCAGCGCCGTTTCGTATGAGCGCGGTCCACGAATGGCGTCATTGACCTCCGGGGTGGCGCCGTCGAGGGAGATCTGCACGTCGACGTAGTCGTTGGCGGCGAGAGCGGCGGCAGCATCCGGTGTGATCTTCACCCCNNTCTCGAGGATCGCGGCGTCCCGAGCTGGACAGACAATGCACGCACGACAGGTTGCAGGCGTAGGTGAGTTCCCACGTGAGGCAGATCGGAGCGTCGAGGCCGCGTTCGAAGTGGTCGACCAGTCGTGCCGGACGCGGGGGCGCCTCTGTGGGGTATGCGATCGTGGTCATGCTGCGCGCTCCTTTATCATGTCTGAGGCCGCGAGCGTTTCGAGGGCCTGAAGGTAGGTGGGCTGCGCGGCGGCGGAGACTCCGACCGCCTCGCACGCCGCTCGGGCCGATGGTGCTTCATCGAGAGCTTCGACGATGGCCAAAAGCGTGCGGTCTTTGAGGAACGACAGCTTTCGCGTGCCGAAATGATAGAGCAAGGCTCCGAAGGACTCGGGTCTCACCGAGACCTTCGGATGCACCTGCCAGGCGGAGTCAGGGTTCACGGCTGCGGGATCAGTAGACGCCGCACATGCCGTCGATCGATACTTCCTCGACGAGCGAGTCGACCTCCACGACGTCGTTCTGGACGGTCGTGGAGTCAGCAAGGGGGGCTTGTGGATCCATGGGACGCTCCTTTTTCGTGGGCGCGATCCTTGGAGTGCACCCTGGTGTGGACGATACTAGTGACACTGAGTGCCGAAGGGAACAACCACGGACGCGAATAAGCAGATGTTCCGCGAGGGCGATGTTGCGCGGCCGCGGACGGGCCGCGCTCCCGCGACGACCCACAGCGAGCTCAGCCACCTCGCGATCCAGATGTTCCTGGACCGCGGCTTCGACGAGACGACGGTCGACGACATCGCCCTCGCCGCCGGAATCGGGCGCCGCACGTTCTTTCGCTACTTCCCCTCGAAGAACGACCTGCCGTGGGGGGATTTCGAGACGCTGCTGGCGACTATGCGGGATCGCCTGCGCACCCTCTCGGCGGAGCTGTCCCCCATGGATGCGATCCGGGTGGCGGTGATCGAATTCAACCGCTTTCCGGATACTGAGCTGGCGTTCCATCGCGAACGCATGTGGTTGCTCCTGAACGTCCCGAGCCTGGTCGCACACTCGACTCTGCGTTATGCGGCCTGGCGGCGGGTGATCGCGGCCTATGCGGCGGAGCGGCTCGGGCACGAGCCCGACACCCTCGAGCCCCAGTCGATCTCCTGGGCGTGCCTCGGGCTTTGCCTGGCCGCCTACGAACAGTGGCTCGCGCACGAGGACGCCGATCTGGACGATCTGCTGGACGAGGCTTTCCG
>DMUE01000078.1 GCA_003476465.1 Microbacterium sp.
GGACGGGATCGCCTTCAGTGAGGGCATCTCGTCGGCGGACGAACCCGCCGTGCTCGTGCGCGACCCCACGGGACACATCACCGCGTGGATCGAAATCGGCGCACCGGACGCAGCGCGCCTGCACTTCGGCAGCAAGCTGGCCGATCGCACGACGATCTACACCCACCGCGCCCCCGACAAGGTGCTCGCCGCGTGGGCCGGCAAACCGATTCATCGGGCCGACGCAATCGTGCTGCACAGCTTCGATCCCGGCTTCATCGACACCGCTGTGGCGGCCCTCGCGCGGCGGAACACAATGAGCCTGTCGGTCACCGAGCGACAGCTCTACCTCGACCTGAACGGGGTGAGCGCGAGTTCCGCCGTCCACGACCACGCTCTCGTGTCGTAGTCGCCGCGACCGCGGGAGTGGGTCAGGCGGGCAGGAAGTACTCCCGAGCCAGCGGCGCTATCTCGATGGAATCGGCGTCTGCGCGGGTCACCCAGCGCAGCTCGGCGATCTCGGCCGCAACCATCGGGTGCTGCGTGGCGATCTCGGCGGCGAAGACATCCGCTACCACCTCGAATCCGGGCTCGTTCGCGGCGGCCGCGGTGAACTCACCGAGCGGGCGCAGGTCTTCGGGCGCGACGCGCAGGCCGACCTCTTCCTCGAGTTCCCGACTGAGCGTCTGAGCCGACGTCTCCCCTGGCTCGGGCTTTCCGCCGGGCTGCATGAATGCGGTCGTGCCCCCCTTGCGGACGACGAGGAGTCGCCCTCGGGCGTCGGTGATCACGGCGGCCGAGACCCGGATGCTGCGAGCGAGGGATGCTCCGGGTCTGGTCTCCTGCACACTGGAACAGTAACAGGCACCACCCGCGCCACGTCGGATAACGCATCCGCGAGCGCAACGCAAGACGCTGTCGCGCTTGTCGTCCGTGCGGGGATGCTCGTGGTCGGATGCAGGACGACAGACCGAGGTGAGGAGTTGAGATGTCCCTGAACGACGACCACACGACGGGCAACGGCACGAATGGCGACGGCTTGCCGCACGACGGCGCGAACGCTGGGGAAGCCACCGAGCAGAAGAAGCCGCACATGCAGATGAACATGTATCTGCGGTTCGCGGCGATGATCCTGACCGCGATGGTCGTCATGTATTGGGTCATGTTCGTCGGCTCATGGGAACTCGGCCACGTGCGGTTCAGCGAGAGCCGGGTGTTCATGGCGATCACGATGGGCGGCACGATGGGGCTCGTGATGATCGCCTGGATGCTGAACATGTACAAGAACGTCAAGGCGAACATCGCCATCGTCGCCGCGAGCGCACTGCTGATCGCGGGGGGGATCTTTTTCGACCGCAGCCAGGTCACGGTCGATGACACGGCATATATGCGGGCGATGATCCCGCACCATTCCCTAGCGATCACGCGTTCTGAGCGGGCTCAGCTCGAGGACGTCCGGGTCTGCCGCCTCGCGGTCGATATCAGCGAGGCGCAGCGGCGCGAAATCCTCGAGATGGACTGGCTGATAGACGACATCGACGCCCACGGCAGCGCGTCGACAGCCGAAGAGGCGCAAGCCCGTCCGGTTCCCGAGTTCGAGGTCGCTGCCGAGCGGACGTGCGACGGGGGGTGATCCGGCTCTGATCTGCGTTCCGGCTGATCTGCGTTCCGGCTGATCTCCTTTCCGGCGGGGACGCCGATGCACAGGCGGTCCCGACGTAGAATCGTGTGTGCTCGACGACCCCCTCGCATCGCCCGACGTGACTGCCGAAACGACCGATCCGATCGCGAGCGGCATCGACCCTGCAGAGCTCGCGACAACCCTCAAGGTGCTCGAGGGCATGTCTCAGGTGGACCAGAGACACCCGGACTACGTGGCTGTCCGCCAGGCGACGGCGGCGATGTTCAAGGCGGTGAAGAAGGTCCGCAGGCGCGAGATCAGGGACGCGATCGCGCAGGCCGACCGCGAGGTCGTCGCCGCCACCGCGACGGGTGCTCCCGATCGCATCGACGACGAGACCCGCGGCATCCCGATCAGCACGGCGACGAACACCCCGACGGCCGGCACCCTCCTCAAGCCGCGCGGCTGCTACATCTGCAAGCAGCCGTACACACTCGTGGATGCGTTCTACCACCAGCTCTGCCCGTCCTGCGCGGCAATGAGCCACGCCAAGCGCGACGCGCGCACGGACTTGACGGGCAGGCGCGCCCTGCTCACCGGGGGGCGCGCGAAGATCGGCATGTACATCGCACTGCGGCTTTTGCGCGACGGCGCCCACACGACGATCACGACACGGTTCCCGCGCGACGCCGTGCGTCGCTTCCGTAGCGTGCCCGACTCGGCCGAGTGGATCGATCGGCTGAAGATCGTCGGCATCGACCTGCGCGACCCCGCCCAGGTGATCGGACTGGCCGACGACGTCGCGGCGGCAGGAACCCTCGACATCCTGGTCAACAATGCCACCCAGACCGTGCGACGCTCGCCGGGTGCATACCAGCCGCTCGTCGACGCGGAACTCGCACCGCTGCCGGATGGCCCGCTGCCCGAGCTGATCACGTTCGGGCACACCAACGATCAGCACCCGCAGGCTCTCGAGCAGTCCGTGAGCGCGCATCCCATCCTCGCCGCGGCGGCGGCACGCGCAGACGAGCTGACCGAGCAGGCGATGGCTGCCGGATCGAGCTCGCTCGACCGGCTCGCAGCCGGCACCGCGATCGACGCCGGCGGCCTCGTGCCCGACCTCGGCCGCGTCAACTCGTGGACGCAGCGCGTCGACCAGGTCGACCCGCTCGAAATGCTCGAGGTGCAGCTCGCCAACACCACGGCGCCTTTCCTGCTCGTCTCGAAGCTTCGGCCGGCACTCGCGGCGAGCCCGTCCCCCCGCACCTACATCGTCAACGTCAGCGCGATGGAGGGCGTCTTCGGGCGCGGCTACAAGGGCCCGGGGCATCCGCACACGAACATGGCCAAGGCCGCCGTCAATATGCTGACGCGTACGAGCGCCCGCGAGATGTTCGAGACCGACGGCATCCTGATGACGAGCGTCGACACCGGTTGGATCACGGACGAGCGTCCGCACCCGACGAAACTGCGCCTGGCAGAAGAGGGGTTTCACGCGCCGCTCGATCTGGTCGACGGGGCGGCTCGCGTCTACGATCCGATCGTGCGGGGCGAGGCGGGCGAGGACCTCTTCGGTGTCTTCCTGAAGGACTACGCACCCGGCAGCTGGTGAGGCGGGTTCTGCCGTTCGTGTCAGAACCCGCGGGCCAGGGGAGGAAGCGGGTCGAGACCGAGGTTCATTCCGCCGCTCGACCCCGCCGCAAGTGCGAGGTCGTGCACCCCCGGGTCGTGCCGGCGCTGTCTCTTATACACATCTCCGAGCCCACGAGACAAGAGGCAATCTCGTATGCC
>DMUE01000043.1 GCA_003476465.1 Microbacterium sp.
GCGAGCTACCGAGCTGCTCCACCCCGCGGCACAAGAAACAAGCCTAGCACGCTCTCCGCGGTCGGTCGAATCGGAGACGGAATCGTCCCGAACCGATCAGGATCGGGGATCGAAGCGCCCGACTCCGTAACGGCGCTCGGCCGGCACATCCGTGGCGTTGCACAAAGCGAGCCACACCTCGCGCGGGTCGACGCCTGCAGCGATGGCGTCGACGGCCGTTCGTCCGCCGAGTGCGAAAAGCCCCAGATCGGCGGTTATCACGGCACCGTAGGCGGCGCCGAATTCATCCTCGACGGCGCGATCGAATTCGCTTCGACGCATCCGCAGGTCAGCGCAGCGACAGCTCGGCGTCGACCGACGCCACGAGGTCGTCCGGCACGACATCCGGGAAAGTCTGGATGCCTTCCATGACCGAGATGCGGTCACCGACCTCTCGCATGATCATCGAGATCGGCACATCGAGTGCGTCGGCAACCGACGCGAGGATCTCGCTCGAAGCCTCTTTCTGGCCGCGCTCGACCTCACTGAGATACCCAAGGGCGACGCTGGCCTTGCCCGCGACCTGACGGAGGGTCTGACCCTTCTGCAGACGGAAGTCCCGAAGGACGTCGCCGATCTCTTGACGTACCAGAATCATGATGCCCCCTCCTCACTGTCCTCGCAAACATCCTGACGGGCGAGTACAACACCCAATGGTGCCAATCTAATGCTCCCCGCTGTGCGATGGCTTGGAATCACCGAATGTAACGGAGTCGAAACACCTGGTATTCCCGCCGGGACTCCGCTCTCATGATCCGGCCCGTCACATGCTCAGCCTACGGCGGCGAGCATCGACAGGGCGCGTTGCACGGTGGTCGCCCGGATGGAATCGCGATCACCGTCGACGTCGAGCCGGACGACCTGCGAGCCGAGCGGGGAGGCCAGGCCCAGGAACACGGTGCCCACCGGCTGCCCATCCGGTGAGCCGGGGCCGGCGATTCCGGTCGTCGCGATCCCGACGTCCGCCCAACGACGATCCACTGCTACCGTCCGGCGCACACCCTCCGCCATCTGCCGCGCGACCTCCGGGTGGACCGCTCCGTGTGCGGCGAGCAGGTCGGCGTCCACCCCGAGCAGCGTGTGCTTCAGCGGGGCCGCGTAGGCGACGACCGCCCCCAGTACGATGGCAGATGCTCCGGGCACCGCGATCAGCGCTGAGGCCAGCGAACCGCCCGTGAGGGACTCGGCGATGCCGAGGGTCCAGCCTCGCTCGCGCAGCCGATCGAGGGCCACCGAGGCAGCCCCACGCCGGTCCGCGCTCATCGTCCGGTCGGTCGTGAACGGTGCGCCCCGCGGACCTCGGTGAGAACGTAATCGATGCCGCTCGCGACCGTCAGGACGACGGCGATCCACATCGTCACGATGTTTCCCCAGACGACCCAGTCGCCTACGATCGTCGACAGCGGCAGCAATGCGAGCGACAATGCCACCGCCTGCGCCAGGGTCTTCAGCTTGCCCATCCANNGCCCACCAGCGCGAAGCCCCGCCACTGCCTCCGTCAGCCAGAAGCAACCAGAGGAACACAGGGGCGCAGAGGATCCGCGCGATCGTGATCGCGTTGGGGAGCTGTCGGGGAACGGCCATCAGTCTCGCCCCGTCAGTCCCCAGGCGTCCTCGTTGCCACCCTCCGCCGGTACGACGGGCAGGCCGTCGTACTGCGCGGCCAGGGAGTCGGCGACCGCGTCGGTGCCGTAGCGCGAATCCGCCTCGTATCCAGCCGCCGGAGCAGGCGGGGCAAGCGGGGCAGCCGGGGCGACGGGAGCAGCAGCGGGGCCTGCGGGTGCCACATCGCCGCGCAGGCGACCCAGCACCTCGGGCAGCTGATCCACCGTCACCAGGACGTCGCGGGCCTTCGAGCCCTCGGAAGGCCCCACGATCTCGCGCGCCTCGAGCAGATCCATGAGCCGGCCGGCTTTGGCGAACCCGACACGCAGTTTCCGCTGCAACATAGAGGTCGATCCGAACTGCGTCGAAACGATCAACTCGGCCGCCGCGAGAAGCAGCTCGAGGTCATCACCGATATCGGCGTCGATCTCCTTCTTCTCAGTGACCGCCGCGACGTCCGCACGGTATTCGGGGCGGGCCTGCCCGGTCACATACGCCACGACCGTCTCGATCTCGCGCTCGCTGACCCAGGCGCCCTGCACGCGGATCGCCTTCGAGGTACCCATGGGCAGGAAAAGTCCGTCACCCTGGCCGATCAGACGGTCGGCACCCGGCTGGTCGAGGATGACGCGGGAGTCTGTCACGCTCGTCACGGCGAACGCCAGACGCGACGGCACGTTCGCCTTGATCAGACCCGTGACGACGTCGACGCTCGGGCGCTGGGTCGCGAGCACGAGGTGGATGCCCGAGGCGCGGGCGAGCTGCGTTATGCGAACGATCGAGTCCTCGACGTCACGCGGTGCGACCATCATCAGGTCGGCGAGCTCGTCGACGACCACGAGCAGGTACGGGTACGGCTTGAGCACGCGCTCGCTGCCCGCCGGCAGCTGGATCTCGTTCGCGACGACGGCCTTGTTGAAGTCGTCGATGTGGCGGAAGCCGAACGAGGCGAGGTCGTCGTAGCGCATGTCCATCTCCTTCACGACCCACTGCAACGCCTCGGCGGCCTTCTTGGGGTTCGTGATGATCGGAGTGATCAAGTGCGGGACGCCGGCGTAGGAAGTCAGCTCGACGCGCTTCGGGTCGATGAGGACCATCCGCACCTCGGAGGGCTTGGCGCGCATCAGCAGGCTCGTGATCATGGAGTTCACGAAGCTGGATTTACCCGAGCCGGTGGAACCGGCCACGAGCAGGTGGGGCATCTTCGCCAGGTTGGCGACGACGAATCCGCCGCCGACGTCCTTGCCGACTCCTATGGTCATGGGATGCGTGGACTGCTGCGCGTTGCCGGAGCGCAGCACATCACCGAGCGTGACGATCTCTCGGTCGGCGTTGGGGATCTCGACACCGATCGCGCTCTTGCCCGGAATCGGTGCGAGGATGCGGACCTCGTTGGACGCCACGGCGTAGGCGATGTTGTTGGTCAGCGCGGTTATGCGCTCGACCTTCACGCCCGGGCCGAGCTCGATCTCGTACTGGGTGACGGTCGGGCCGCGCGAGAAGCCCGTCACCCGGGCATCCACACCGAACTGCCGCAGCACTTCGGTCAGCGAGCGCACGACCTCGTCGTTCGCGGCCGAGCGCGCCTTGGCGGGCGTTCCCGCAGCCAGCGCGCTGACGGACGGCAGACGGTAGGGCGTCGGGCGGCGGTTGCCCGCGAGCGCGCCGTCCGTGCCGAGACCCGACAGACCGGGCAGAACGGCGGCGTCTTCGGGGTCGGCCGAGTCGTCGTGGATCGAGGTGCCGTGTCCGGTACCCTGCCCCGCAGCGGCCGCCGCGCGCTCAGCGGCGCGTTCGGCATCCATGAGCAGGTTCGGATCGATGACCTCGGTCAGGGCGTCCGGCGGAAACGCCGGAGCGGGCGGGGGCGGCGGGGCGGTCGCCACGGCCTGGTCGAATCCTCCCTGACTCGAGCCGGGGGTCAACAGTTCGGTCAGGTCCTGGGAATTCAGATCGCTACCGGGGTCTTCCTCGCGGCCGGTCCTGGTACGTCTCCACCACGGTGTCGAGGGGTCGTCCTTCTCGGACTGCGTTGTCGGCTGTTCGTCCGCTGCGCGCTCGGGACGCTCCGGCGACGCGTGCTCGCCGAACATCCAGGCGTACAGGTCGCCGAGGCGTGAGCCGATCCGGTTCGGAGGCGTCTTGGTGATGATCAGGATGCTGAGGAGAGCGATCAGCACCAGCACGATCCACGCGCCGACCTGTGTCAGCGCGAGCGCCAGCGGCTCGGCGACCATCCAGCCGAACAGGCCGCCTGATCCGCTCAGGACCGGAAGACCCTGACTGGGCACGGGGCGGTCGCCGGCGAGGTGGCACAGGCCCGCACCGGCGAGGACGAGCATGCCGAATCCGATGCCGATGCGTCCGTTGTCATGAACGCTCGAAGGATGACGGAACAGCCATCCGGCCAGGATCAGCACCAGCACCGGCAGGACGAAGGCCAGCTGCCCGAGCATGCCGCCGACGGTGAAGTCCGAGATCGCGCGGGCGACATGGTTGCCGATGAAGAACCACTCGACGACGCCTCCGGCTATCGCGAGCAGGACGAGCAGGAACGGGAAGCCGTCGCGACGTTGGTGCTTCTCGAGCCTCTCCGGGCCGAAGGCGCGGAACGACCCGCCGACGCCGTGTGCGAGCCCCATCCAGGCGCGTGCGACCAGCGGCGGCCGCTCGGGTTCGTCGGCGTACCGCTTGGGGGCGGGCGCGGGCTTGCGCGCACGCGTCGTGGCGCCCTTGGCGGGCACGCCTGCGCTCTTGGTCGGACTGGTGCTCCTGGCCATCCCCCCACGGTACGACTGCCCGGCGACGTTCGGTCGCAACGACGCGGCTCGGCATCAGCGGAGGCGCTTGATCATCGTGTCGCGACCGACGCCCGCCTGGGTCACGGCGAAGCCCTCGGAGCGATAGAAGACGGCAGCGAAATTGTCCCGCTCCACGTTCAGGCATACGCGCGCGAACCCCGCCTGCCCCGCGTGTGCCGTGAGCTGCTGCAGCAGTGCTCGGCCGACCCCGTGCGAGCGCCAGATCGGGCGTACACCGATGATCAGTTCGGGCACTCCCGTTCCGACGTGACCGAGCGGCGGATCGGTTCGCGGCAACAACCGGTACCAGGCGGCCCCGATCGGCGACCCCTGCGGGTCCATGGCGACGAAACCGGCGTCGCTCGGTCGCATCCATCCCGAGATGAACCGGCTGTGCTCGGGATCGGCGAGTACCTGGTGCCGCGGCCGCGCACGGCCGGCGCGCCAATTGACCGCTTCGACGACCATGTCCGCCAAGAACGCGCCATCTGCCTGAGTAGCGGGGCGGATGCGGAACGACGCGGGCATGCGGCGAGTGTAGTTGCGCGCGAGCACAGGCGAACGCCTCTCACGCCGCGATCGCCGATCTCGGGCGGGCGCGGAGGACCTACGCCTCGATGACCAGCGGTACGATCATCGGCCGACGACGCAGCGACTGGCTGACCCAGCGACCGGTCGTCCGGCGCACGACCTGCGACAGCGCGTGGGTGTCGCGCA
>DMUE01000088.1 GCA_003476465.1 Microbacterium sp.
GGCTGCCCGAACTCGTGCGCCCGCATCCAGACCGCCGACATCGGCCTGAAGGGCCAGCTCGTCACGATCGACGGTAAGCAGGTTCCCGGCTACCAGGTGCACCTGGGCGGCGGGCTGGCAAGCACGGGCCGTGAGGAGGCGGGCCTGGGCCGCACCGTACGCGGACTCAAGGTGAGCGCCGACGGCATCGCCGACTACACCGAGCGCGTTATCCGCCGGTTCCTCCAGGACCGCGATGCCGGCGCCGACGAGACTTTCGCGCAGTGGGCGCACCGCGCCGACGAGGAGGCCCTCGTATGAGCGTCTCCCTCGCCCCTCGCGCCACCGTCCGCCGCACGCACGACGAGCTGCGCGCCCTCGCCGAGGCCGGCAACGGCGGCCTGGGCAGCCTGACCGACCACGAGGCATCGCCAGTCGAGGTCGTCGCCTGGGTCGCACGCAACTTCGGGGCGGATGCCGCGGCCGTCGCGTGCTCGATGGCCGACGCGGCGCTGCCGCATCTGGTCGCCGAGCAGCTTCCCGGGGTCGACGTGCTCTTCCTCGACACCGGCTACCACTTCGCCGAGACCCGCTTCACGCGGGACGAGGTCGGCCGCGCGCTCGACGTGCGGATCGTCGACGTGCTGCCCGAGCAGACCGTCACCGAGCAGGACGCCGAGTTCGGCGAGAAGCTCTTCGGCCGCGATCCGGCCCTGTGCTGCGCGCGACGCAAAGTGGCGCCCCTGCAGGATGCCCTCGGCGGGTACGAGATCTGGTTCACCGGCGTCCGCCGCGAGGAGGCGCCGACGCGCGCCACCACGCCCCTGGTGACGTGGGACGAGCGCAATGGACTGGTCAAGGTCAACCCCGTCGCCGCGTGGACGTTCGATGACCTGCTCGAGTACGCCGGACTGCACCAGGTGCCGGTGAACCTCCTCGTGGGCAACGGCTACCCCTCGATCGGCTGCGAGCCGTGCACCGCGCGGGTCGAGCCAGGCGCCGATCCCCGCTCCGGTCGCTGGGCGGGCCTGTCCAAGACCGAATGCGGGCTGCACCTATGACTCTCACTGCGAGGCGCCTCGACACGCTCGACCTGCTCGAGGCCGAGGCGATTCACGTGATCCGCGAGGTTGTCGCCGAGTTCGAGCGGCCCGTGCTGCTGTTCTCCGGCGGCAAGGACTCCGTCGTCGTGCTGCATCTCGCGGCCAAGGCGTTCTTCCCGGGTCGTGTGCCGTTCCCGGTGCTGCACGTCGACACGGGCCACAACTTCCCCGAGGTGCTCGCTTTCCGCGACGAGACCGTCGCACGCCTCGGCGTGCACCTGGAGGTCGCGCGCGTGCAGGACTACATCGACGACGGCCGCCTCCACGAGCGTGCCGACGGCACCCGCAACCCGCTGCAGACCCTGCCGTTGCTGGAGGCGATCGCCAGCGGCAGGCACGACGCCGTCTTCGGTGGCGCCCGCCGCGACGAAGACAAGGCGCGTGCGAAGGAGCGGATCATCTCCCTCCGGGGCGAGTTCGGCCAATGGGATCCCCGCAACCAGCGCCCCGAGCTGTGGAGCCTGTACAACGGCCGCCACACGCCCGGTCAGCACGTGCGCGCCTTCCCCATCTCGAACTGGACCGAGCTCGACGTCTGGCGCTACCTCGAGCGCGAGCAGATCCCGCTTCCGCCGCTGTACTTCGCGCACGAGCGCGAGGTCTATACCCGCGACGGGATGTGGCGCGCGGTCGGCCGGTACTCGCCGCCCCGCGCCGATGAGAGCGTCGAGCGGCGGGTCGTCCGCTACCGCACGGTGGGCGACATGAGCTGCACCGGAGCGGTCGAATCGGATGCCGCCGACCTTCCCTCGATCGTCGCCGAGATCGCCCGATCCACACTCACCGAGCGCGGCGCCACGCGCGCCGACGACCGGATCTCGGAGGCGGCGATGGAAGACCGCAAGAAGGACGGGTACTTCTGATGTCGGTCATCGACGAGATTTCGCGCACGAGGCTGGACTCCTCCACCCTGTTCCGCTTCGCCACGGCCGGCTCGGTCGATGACGGCAAGTCGACCCTCGTCGGGCGCCTGCTGCATGACTCGAAGGCGATCCTCGCCGACCAGCTGGAGCAGGTGGCCCGCACCTCGGCCGAGCGCGGCTTCGCGCACGGCGCATTCGACTTCGCGCTGCTGACGGACGGCCTGCGCGCCGAGCGCGAGCAGGGCATCACGATCGATGTCGCGTACCGCTACTTCTCCACCGGCAACCGCAGCTTCATCCTCGCCGACTGCCCCGGCCACGTGCAGTACACCCGGAACATGGTCACCGGAGCCACCACCGCCGACGCCGTGATCGTGCTGATCGACGGCCGCAAGGGCGTGCTGGAGCAGACCCGGCGCCACCTGGCCGTCATCGCCCTGCTGCGCGTGCCGCACGTGATCGTGGCGGTCAACAAGATCGACCTGCTGGGCTACGCGCAGGATGCCTTCACCTCTGTCGCGGCACAGGTCGAGGCCGTGACGACGGAACTCGGCATCGACGACGTGCACGTCCTGCCCGTCTCCGCCCTCGAGGGCGACAACATCGTCGATCGCTCCCCGCACACCCCCTGGTACGACGGCCCGGCTCTGCTCGAGCTGCTCGAAGCGCTGCCGGGTCAGGACGAGCTCGAG
Source organism: Microbacterium sp. (assembly GCA_003476465.1). Classification (GTDB taxonomy): domain Bacteria; phylum Actinomycetota; class Actinomycetes; order Actinomycetales; family Microbacteriaceae; genus Microbacterium. Next base: position 2,638 of record DMUE01000088.1, read on the forward strand.
TCCGCACTGGACGCCTTCCGCCTGCCCGTTCAGCTCGTACTGCGCCCGCAGGGCGGCCTGTCCCCGGCCGTTCCCGCCGACCAGACCGAGTCGCTCCGCGACTACCGGGCCTCCGCGGGACGCATCTCGTCGGGCACCGTGCAGATCGGCGATCCGGTGCAGATCTTCCCCTCCGGCATCCGCACGACCGTCTCGGGGATCGCCGTCGCCGGCGTTCCGGTCGAACGAGCCGCCGCCCCGCAGTCGGTCTCGGTGCAGCTGGCCGACGACGTCGATGCCGCGCGCGGAGCCCTCATCGTTGCGGACGGCACCCTCCCCGCCGCGCGGCGCGAGATCGACGCCGAGCTCTTTCAGCTCGATGCCCGGCCGCTCGCCGCGGGCACGCGCGTGCTCGTCAAGCACGGCACCACGACCGTTCAGGCCGTTCTCGCCCAGATCGACTCGCGGTACGACCTCGACGCGCTCACGCACGAGCCGGCCGACACACTCGCCGCGAACGACATCGGACGTGCGCGACTGCGCCTGGCCGCCGACCTTCCGCTCGAGCCCTACCGTGCCAATCGCGCGGGCGGCTCCTTCCTGGTCATCCATCCGTCCGACGGCGCGACACTGGCCGCGGGCATCACGCGTGACTGACCGGTCACCCATCCACGACAACCCCGCTCGACCCCGCTGAAGGAGGCGACACCGTGAACAACATCCGCACCGCGACGATGATCACCACCCTGGGACTCGTGGCCATGATGATGAGCGGATGCGCCGCCGCCGCGGGCAGCACCCCCCAAGAGGCGACCGAACTGCGTCTGGGCTACTTCTCGGACGTGACGCACGCCCCCGCGCTGGTCGGGCTGGAGGAGGGTCTGTTCGAGGAGGAGCTGGGCGACGTCGAGGTCACGACGCAGGTCTTCAACGCCGGGCCCGCCGCGATCGAGGCGCTCTCCGCGGGCGCGATCGACGCGACCTACATCGGGCCCAACCCGTCGATCAACACCTTCATCCAATCGGGAGGCGAGTCCGCGCGCATCATCGCCGGCGCGGCCACCCGCGGCGCCGCGCTCGTCGTCCGCGAGGGCATCGACACCGCCGCGGACCTGGCCGGCACCACGATCGCCACGCCTCAGCTGGGCAACACCCAGGACGTCGCGCTGCGCAGCTGGCTGGCAGGCGAAGGCTTCGAGACTGACACCTCGGGCGGAGGAGATGTGAACATCACTCCCACCGAGAACGCGCAGACGCTCACCCTGTTCCAGCAGGGCGAACTCGACGGAGCGTGGCTGCCGGAGCCGTGGGTGTCGCGCCTGATCCTCGACGCCGGCGCCCATGTGCTGGTCGACGAAGCCGACATCTGGGAGGACGGCGAGTTCCCGACCACGGTGCTCCTCGTGCGCGCCGAGTTCCTGGAGCAGCATCCGGACGTCGTCGAGCACCTGCTGGAGGGTCATATCGCCGCGGTCCAGTGGATCGCAGACAACCCCGACGATACCTCGACGGTCATCAACGACGCCCTCGAGGCCGAGACCGGCAAACGGCTCGCCGATACGATCATCACCCGCGCGCTCGGGCACGTGACCTTCTCGGTCGACCCGCACGCCGACACATTCGAGACTCTGGTGGCGAACGGACTCGAAGCCGGCACGCAGAAGGACGGCTCGATCGACGGGCTGTTCGATCTGCAGCTGCTGAACGCGATCCTGGCCGACGCCGGGACGGAGTCGGTCTCGGCCGCGGGGCTCGGCGAGGACTGACCGTGACCGCCCCCGCATCGCAAACGACGCCCGCCGGATCCTCCTCGTCGGAGAGTGTGGTGGGCGGTGCGCCCGCCACACCCCCGATGTTCCCCAGCTTCGACGGGGTCGCCCCGGTGCGGCCGCCGGCGGCCGCGACGGAACCGGCCGTGCGGATCGAGCGAGTCGGCAAGCGGTTCGGCGACGGTCAACTCGTGCTCGATGACATCACGCTCGACATCGCACCCGGGGAGTTCGTATGCCTGCTGGGCGCGTCCGGCTGCGGCAAGTCCACGCTGCTCAACCTCATCGCCGGACTCGACCGACCGACATCCGGACGGATCGAGACCCCGGCCCCCGGTGCGGCGGTCATGTTTCAGGAGTCGGCGCTCATGCCGTGGCTCACCGCGCGGCGCAACGTCGAGCTCGCGCTGCGCCTCCGCGGCGTACCCCGCGCGGAGCGCCGCGAGAAGGCGCTCGCCCTGCTGAACACGGTGAACCTCGCGGATGCCGCCGACAAGCGCTCCCACGAGCTGTCCGGCGGCATGCGCCAGCGTGTCGCCCTCGCGCGCGCCCTCGCCCAGGACCGCCCCATTCTGCTGATGGACGAGCCCTTCGCCGCACTCGATGCCATCACCCGGGATCTGCTGCACGAGGAGCTCGAGCGCGTGTGGCGCGCGACCGGACGCACGATCATCTTCGTCACCCACAATGTGCGCGAGGCCGCCCGCCTCGGACAGCGCGTCATCCTCCTCACGAGCCGCCCGGGCCGCGTCGGCGGCGAGTGGCGCATAGCCCAGACCAACGGCCGTCGCATCGAATCGCCCGAGGTCGCCGCCCTGTCGATCGAGATCACCGACCAGCTGCGGAAGGAGATCCGCCGAAATGCCGCATGACACGACGCTCACGGACGCCGCGAGAGCGGATGCCGCCGCCCCGCACTCCGAGGATCTCCGCAGCCTGGAAGCCGGGCTCGACCGACTGCAGATGACCACGGATCGCCCGTCGAGCCGCTGGCGGCGAATAACGGCGAGCGTCCTGCCTCCCGTGATCTTCGTCCTGGTCCTAATCGTGATCTGGCAGCTCTACGTCGTGATCGCCCAGCCCCGACCTGACATCGTGCCGGGTCCGCTCGATGTGCTCGCCGCCCTGGGAGCGGCGTGGGAGAGCGGTCGTCTGCAGGAGGCCGTGCTCACGAGCCTCGAACGCGGCGTCGTCGGCTTCCTCATCGCGATCGTCATCGGCACGCCGATCGGCCTGCTGCTGGCCGAAGCGCGGCCCCTCCGTCGAGCCATCGGGCCGATCATCTCGGGCCTGCAGGTGCTCCCCTCCGTCGCATGGGTGCCCGCCGCCATCATCTGGTTCGGCCTGTCGGACGCCACCGTGTACTTCGTCATCCTCATGGGTGCGATCCCCTCGATCGTGAACGGGCTCATCGCCGGCGTGGAACAGGTGCCTCCGCAGCTGCGTCGAGTGGGGACCGTGCTGGGGGCCACCAAGGTCCAGCTGGCGACCGCCGTGATCCTCCCGGCCGCACTTCCCGGCTACCTCGCCGGACTCAAGCAGGGCTGGGCGTTCTCCTGGCGCTCGCTCATGGCAGCCGAGATCATCGCCATGGGCGGCACGATCGGGTTCGGCCTCGGCTCGATGCTGCAGCAGTCCCGTGAACTGGCCGACCTCGCGGGCGTGCTCGGCACAATCCTCGTGATCCTGTTCATCGGCATCCTGATCGAACTGCTCTTCTTCGCACCCCTTGAGCGGCGAATGCTCCAGCGCCGGGGTCTCCTGCTCTCCGGAGGTGCCCGATGACCGGACGCGTGACCCTCGTCGGCGCCGGCCCCGGCGACGCCGGCCTCCTGACCATCCGCGGCCTCCGCGCGCTCGAGCGTGCGGACGTGATCGTCGCCGACCGGCTGGGCGCCCGCGCAGTGCTCGACGGGCTCGCCGCCGACGGCATCGAGCTGGCCGCCGAGGTCGTCGACGTCGGCAAGCGGCCCGGCCACCACGCCGTCCCGCAGGACGGCATCAACGCCCTGCTCGTGCACCTGGCCTCTGAGGGCAACCACGTCGTGCGCCTGAAGGGCGGCGATCCGTACGTGTTCGGCCGCGGCGGCGAGGAGCTCGCGTTCTGCCAGCGGGCCGGCGTCGAGGTCGAGGTCGTCCCCGGCATCACGAGCGCCATCTCGGTCCCCGCGATCGCCGGCATCCCGCTCACCCACCGTGGGCTGGCGACCTCCTTCACCGTCGTCACCGGACACGACCAGATCGAGGCTCTGGGCGGCGGCCGCGACCACACCGTCGTGCTCCTCATGGGCGTGGGAACCTTGGCGAATTCGGCGATAACGCTCGCCCGCGGCGAACGCGGCGGCGACTGCCCGGTCGCGGTGATCGAGGACGGGTTCGGCACGCGTCAGCGGGTCACCGTCGGCACGCTCGGCACGATCGCCGCGCAGGCCGCCGAGCGCGGCATCCGCTCGCCCGCCGTCGTCGTCATCGGCGACGTCGTGCGCCTCAGCCCCTATTGCCCCGCCGAGCTCGCCGCCAACGCGCTCGGCGTCTCGGAAGATCTTTCCGCGCGGCTGGCCGCCGAGCAAGACCGTGCCGCGCACGCTGCCAGCGCCGACTGACTCACGAACCTCCCACCCCTCCCGCTCTCCGAAAGGCCAGCCCTTGACTGACCCGAACCCCCTCACCCTGCGCGTCGCGATCGTCGGCGCCGGCCCGGCCGGAATCTACGCAGGCAACATCCTCGCGAACTCGGTGGCCGCGGGCGGCGGCACCGTCAGCATCGACCTGTTCGACTCGCTGCCGGCTCCGTACGGCCTGATACGCTACGGGGTCGCACCAGACCACCCGCGCATCAAGGGCATCGTGAACTCGCTCCACGAGATGCTGGATGCGGGCTCCATCCGCTTCCTCGGCAACGTCGAAGTGGGTCGCGACATCGCGATCGACGACCTGCAGGCGCGCTACGACGCCGTGATCCTCGCCACCGGCGCGATCCGGGATGCCGCGCTCGACGTCCCGGGCATCGACCTGCCCGGCTCGTACGGTGCGGCCGACTTCGTGGCCTGGTTCGACGGTCACCCCGACGTCCCGCGCGAATGGCCGCTGGATGCCGCCGAGGTCGCGGTGATCGGGAATGGCAACGTCGCCCTCGACGTCGCGCGCGTGCTCGCCAAGCACGCCGTCGACCTGCGCTCGACCGAGGTGCCCGACAACGTCCTGGCAGGGCTCGAGGCCTCCAGGGTCACCGACGTGCATGTCTTCGGCCGCCGCGGACCGCTCGACGTCAAGTTCACGCCGATCGAGCTGCGCGAACTCGGGGAGGTGCCCGACGTCGACATCGTGCTCGCCGCCGAGGACTTCGCCGAGCTCGAGCTGGCCGCCGGGTCGAGCAACCAGCTCAAGGTGATCCTGCGCACCTTCCAGGCCTGGCGGACCCGGGGCACCACGGGTGCCAGCCGACGTCTGCACCTGCACTTCTGGCACGCGCCAGTCGCCGTCCTCGGCGATGAGCGGGTCGAGGGGGTGCGGTTCGAACGCACCGCGCCGGACGAGCACGGGGTCGTCCGCGGCACCGGCGAGCTCCGCGACATCCCCGTGCGGGCGGTCTACCGCGCGGTCGGGTACTACGGCACGCCCGTCGTGGACGCGCCTTTCGACAACACCCGCGGCGTGATCCCGAACGTCGAAGGACGGGTCATCGCGGCATCCGGCGCCGCACCCGTTCGCGGGCTGTATGCGACCGGGTGGATCAAGCGCGGACCGGTGGGCCTCATCGGCCACACCAAATCCGACGCGATGGAGACGATCGCCCACCTCGTCGCCGACGCGGAAGCCGGGCTGCTCGCGGTGCCGGTCATTGGCAGCGATGTCCTCGAGCTGCTGGACGAGCGCGAGGTCTCCTACACCACCTGGGACGGCTGGCTCGCACTCGAAGCTCACGAGCGCGGGCTCGGCGCGGCGCACCTGCACACCCGCGAGCGCGTCAAGGTCGTCCCGCGGGGCGAGCAGGTCGAGATATCCCGCGCCGACAGCCTCGCGCTGTCATGACGTACGTCATCGCGCTGCCCTGCGTCGATGTGAAGGACCGCGCGTGCATCGACGAGTGCCCGGTCGACTGCATCTACGAGGGCGAGCGCTCGCTCTACATCCACCCCGACGAGTGCGTAGACTGCGGGGCGTGCGAGCCGGTCTGCCCCGTCGAGGCGATCTACTACGAGGACGACGTGCCCGACGAGTGGCAGGACTACTACACGGCGAACGTCGAGTTCTTCGATGACATCGGCTCCCCCGGCGGCGCGGCGAAAGTGGGCGTCTACGCGAAGGATCACCCGTTGATCGCGGCCCTGCCGCCGCAGGGAGCCGCGCATGACTGACAAGTCAGCTGAGGTCGTTGATGCGCTGATCTTCGGCGGGGGGCCAGCCGGGCTGTCCGCGGCGCTCAACCTCGCGCGGGCGCGGGCAACTGTGATGGTGATCGACGCCGGGCGGCCTCGGAACGCGGCGACGCTGCGCTCGCACGGCTTCCTCACCAGGGACGGCATCTCGCCGCTCGAGCTGCGCAAGCTCGCCCGCGCCGAGATCGCCGAGTATCCAACGGTGCGGGTGCTCGACCGCACAAGCGTTACGACGCTGTCGGAGGTGTACGGCGAAGACGGCGTCCGCTTCCTCGCGACGTTTCGGGGACGCCGATCGGGCGGCCCTTCGACCGTCTCCGCGAGGTCGGTGCTCATTGCGACGGGACTTCGCGAGACGCTCCCGGCGATCCCGAGCTTGCGCGGCTTCTACGGCATCACGCTGTTCAGCTGCGCGGCGTGCGATGCCTGGGAGCTGCAGGATCGCCCGCTGGCTCTGATCGGCGAGACTCCGGACATCCCTGTCCGCGCACGCCTCATCGCACGCTGGACGGATGACCTCACGGTCTTCACGAACGGCGCGAACGTCGTCGACACCGCGGAAGAGTCCGAACTGGCGGCATCCGGCATCGTCGTCGAACGCCGGCGCATCGACGACCTCGAAGGCGACCGTGGCGTCATCTCAGCCGTGCGGCTGTCGGACGGCTCCCGCATCCGCATCGATGGAGGGTTCATCCGTCCCCGGTGGGATCCGGCGTTGGACTTTCTCGACGGCATTGCGGTGGGCCGCGACTCCGAGGGCCATCTGCTCGTCGACCGGTCCGGCCGCACGTCAGTCCCCGGGCTTTACGCGGCGGGGGATGCCGCTGCTCCAGGACCGCAGCAACTCATCGTCGCCGCCGGTCAGGGCGCCCGCGCCGCGGCCGTGCTGATCCACGACATAGTGGGCGTGCGCACCGCGCACTGAACCGGTTAGCTGCTCAAGGTTCTTCGGCTGAGCTTGGCGGGGCTCTAGGGACGGTTGAGCCAATAGATGTGGTGTGTCCGAGCAGAAACCGGCGGTGGCTTGACCGCTTGCCGGGGTCGTCGCTTACGAATCGAAGCCGTGGTTGCCGCCGCTGCACCTTCGACATCGGAACAATATGACGTGGCGCGATGACGTCGCGCGCCTCACGGCGCACGCTAATGATTTCTCAAGCGGTGGTCAAGTCCTTTGAGGTGGTGTACGGATCGGGTCTCGTGATTCTTCGTGGGGGTTATACGGTGAGGGCTCGGTAGTCAGGTTCGGGGACCTCCTCGGGTTCGACGGCGGGTTCGCCGACGCGGCGGGCTCGGGCGAGGGCGTCGAGGCCGAGTAGCGGCGTTGCTTAGCCAGTCATCGCGCTGCTCGGCGAGGACCGCGCCGACGAGTCGGATGACGCTGTCGCGATTCGGGAAGATCCCGACGACGTCGGTGCGGCG
>DMUE01000188.1:0-7166 GCA_003476465.1 Microbacterium sp.
AGGTCCATGTACTCCAGCGCACGCTCGGCGGCTGCACGCTCGTTGGGATCGGCGATGTCCGAGGGCGTGGGCACGACGTCGCTCAGCGAGACGCCTTGGCCGGGGTTGGTGCCCCAGGTGACGAAGGGCTCGAGTTCGTTGGCATCGAGGAAGACCTCGGCGTCGTACACGGCGCCCTCGTCGGTGGGGAGAGTGCGCCAGTATGCCACCGCGTCCTCCCAGTCGCGGCCCTGGGGTGCGTGCGGCCTGTCCTTGACGTACGCGAACGTCGTCTCGTCAGGGGCGACCATGCCCGCGCGTGCGCCGGCCTCGATCGACATGTTGCAGATCGTCATCCGGCCCTCCATCGAGAGGGAGCGGATGGCGCTACCGCGGTATTCGAGCACGTAGCCCTGTCCGCCGTTGGTGCCGATCTTGGCGATGACGGCGAGGATGATGTCCTTCGCCGTGACGCCCGGCCTGAGTTCGCCCTCGACCGTGATCGCCATCGTCTTGAAGGGTTTGAGGGGCAGGGTCTGGGTTGCCATGACGTGCTCGACCTCGCTCGTGCCGATGCCGAACGCCATCGCGCCGAAAGCGCCGTGGGTGCTTGTGTGCGAGTCGCCGCACACCACGGTGATGCCCGGCATGGTCAGGCCCAGTTGCGGGCCGACGACATGCACGATGCCCTGCTCCTTGTCGCCCAGCGAGTGCAGGCGCACGCCGAACTCCTCGGCGTTGCGGCGCAGCGTGTCGATCTGGGTGCGGCTGGTGAGGTCGGCGATCGGCTTGTCGATGTCGAGGGTCGGGGTGTTGTGGTCTTCGGTCGCGATCGTCAGGTCGAGGCGACGCAACGGCCGCCCCTCGGCGCGCAGGCCGTCGAAGGCCTGGGGGCTCGTGACCTCATGCACGAGGTGCACGTCGATGTAGATCAGGTCGGGCTCGCCGTCTTCGCCCTTGACGACGAGATGGTCGTCCCAGAGCTTCTCGGCCAGGGTGCGCGGGGCATCCGGCAGGCGCGCGGCGATCTGCGCGGCCGAGGGATCGGATGCGCTGGACGCGGTGAACGTGGATTCTGAGGTGCTCATATCAGTCGTACTCTCCTGTGAGGGTGATCAAGCCCGCGACAGACTCCGCGACGAGTGAGGCCTGGAACTAGGACCCGTCGCGGCCGCTAAGGAGAAGGCGAGCGATCCGCATCCGACCAGGCTACCACCGCGCGGCGCACGCTCGGCGTCGCGCGCGCCGCGCCCTGCCGCGGCACCTCCGGGCTTCTCCTGACCTCGCGCGGCCTCGGCCGTCCCCGCGCAACCGCGCGGCCGGAGCGCGAGAGGACGCGACATGCCGTGCGTCATGGCCTCCCCGCGGCATGTTGCGTCCACTGGGCACCTAGATCGGCTCTCCTCCCCCGGCGACCCGACGGCTCGGACCTCAACAAAAGCGTGCCGGGGCACCCACGAGCCCACCCCCGGCCTCGATGATTCACGGATGTCTGAGCCCCGTGAACTTCCCCCACCGCTGCGCGACCGCGCCTTCGACGTCGCCGAGGCGGTCGGGCGCGGGATCCTCGCCGATCGACTGCGCCGCAACGACCTCGTCGCACCCTTCCATGGAGTGCGTCGTCCAGCGCACCACGAGGTCGAGCATGCGGACTGCATCGCATACGCGACCCGGATGCCGGCCACCCATGTCTTCTCGCACATCACGGCCGCGCGCCTGCTCGATATGCCGCTGCCTGCACGATTCACGCGCGACGCACGCGTGCACGTCACGGCCGTCAACGGTCGCGCGCCGCGCGGGAAGGGAGTGGCGGGATATGCGACTCGCCGGGAACCAGCCATCCGTCGCGCGGCGGGCGGACTCCGGGTGACATCCGCGCTCCGGACATGGACGGACTTGGCGTCCCAGCTGAGCGTTGATGAGCTGGTCGAAGCCGGCGATCGCCTTGTCGGCCGACCTTCGCCTCTTAGCACGCACGCGGAGATGGCGCAGGCGGTGGGCGCGAGCGCGGGACTACGCGGACACCGGGCACTCGTCCGCGCCTTCGAACTGGTGCGGCCCGGATCTCGCTCGCCGAGGGAGACGCGAGCGCGGCTGACGCTCGTCCGCGCGGGACTTCCGGAGCCCGAGCTGAACGCCGAGATCGTTCTGCGCCGTCGAACGATCCACGGCGACCTGGTTTATCGCCGCTGGCGCGTGCTCATCGAGTACGAGGGTGATCAGCACCGGAAGGATCCGCGCCAGTGGGCGCACGACCTCGAGCGCTACAACGACCTCGCCGAGGCGGGGTGGCTCGTCATCCGCGCCTCGAAGACGATGACCGAGCCCGATCTGGCTGCGAGAGCGGCGCGGGCGCTGCGCTCTCGCGGCTGGTCCACGTGACCGATCAGCGCTTGCGGGGCGTCGTCTCCCTCGCGAATGGTCGCAACATGCCGTGCGGCATGAACACCGCACGGCATGTTGCGTCCTCTCGGTGAACCTGGCGCCCCGCCGTGCGTCAGCGAGCGTCGGGGGCCGGAGGCTGCTCGACGGTGGGCGGGGTGCCCTTCTCTTCCGCGACGACGGCGGCCGCAGCCGTGGGGGTGCCGGTGGGACCGTCCGCGGCAGCAGCGGCCGAGGCATCCGACGTTGCCGCACCCCCAGCGGCGCCCGCCCGGCGATCGCGTGCCGAGGCGAGAAGGCTCGCCACCGTCGCGACGACCATGGACGCCACGATGACGCCGAGCGATGTCCANNACGATGAAGGGGCTCGTCGTGATCCCGAATATCGCTGGGATCGAGTCGATCGCGAACAGCAGGTCGGTGACGCCGATGGCCGCGAACACGATGATCATCGGCGTCCAGATCTTCTTGCCGTTCGCCACGGTGCGGATCTTTCTGCCGTCGTACTCGTCGCTGATGTCGATCGTCCGGCGCAGCATCCGCACGATGACGTTCTCGCGCTTGACCTCGTCGTCGTGGTCGCCGGGGAACGCCTGACGGATCGCCGTCCACACCAGGAACGCGCCGAAGATGTAGAAGATCGGACTGAAGTTCTCGATGACCGCGGCGCCGACCAGGATGAACGCGCCGCGCAGCACGAGGGCGATGATGATGCCGACCATCAGCACCTCTTGCTGGTACCGCCGCGGCACCGCGAATTGGCCCATGATCAGCACGAAGACGAACAGATTGTCGATCGAGAGGCTGTATTCGGTGAGCCATCCGGCGACGAACTGCCCCGCATACTCACCCCCGGCGAAGATCCACATCAGCCCCGCGAAGATCAGCGCGAGCGTGACGTAGAAGACGACCCAGAGCGCCGACTCACGCGTCGACGGGATGTGCGGGCGCCTGAGGATCAGCAGCAGGTCTGCGGCGAGGATCAGCGTCAGCACGACGAGCGAGCCGATCTCGAACCACAGCGGAAGTTCCAGGTCCATGNNAAGCCGTTCTGAGACGATTCGGCCAGATCCGACACCTGCAGGGTGAGAGAGAACGAGCGGCGCCCTTCTCGGCGACGAGGCGGCAAACCGCGCTGGGAGCGGCGGGACGGTGGATGTGAGCGACAGGATGCTGGTGGCACAGGCCGCCGCGGGCAGCGAGCATGCCTTCGCCACCCTCTACACGTCGTACGTCCGGCCCGTGTACTGGATCGCGCATCGCCTGCTGCAGGATGCCTCGGATGCCGAGGACGTCACGCAGGAGACGTTCGTCGTGGCGTGGCGCAAGCTGCCGAAGCTGGAGCTCACGAGCGATTCCCTCCTGCCGTGGCTGAGCACGATCTGCCGCTTCCAAGCGGCGAATCGGATGCGTGCTCGCCGCCGCGATCGCGAGCACACCGGTGCCGTGGCGGACGAGACGCTGCCCGGCACGATCGACGTAGAGCAGCAGGTCATCGACGCCGAGGTGGCGGAGCGGATCCTGCGCGAGGTCGAGGGGCTGTCGCCGCTGGACCGCGAGATCTTCGTGCTGTGCGCTTCGGGCGGGTACGCCTATCAGGCCGCCGCCGATGAGCTCGGGATCGCGCACGGGGTCGTCCGCAATCGTCTCTCTCGAATCCGCACCCGACTGCGGACGGCGATCGGAGAGACCACATGAGCCCCGCACAGGAGGCCTCGGAGCGCGACGCGCTGCCCGAGATCAGCACCGAGACGATCAAGCGGATCGAGGCGAAGGTCTTCGCCGACATCGGCGCCGACCGGCAACGACGCCGCGCGCGGCGTGGCCGGGTCTGGGCGGGCACCGGTGCGGCCGCGGCGCTCGTCGTCGTCGCGGCCATCGTGGGGCCCTCGCTCGTCGGGGGATCCGGCGCCGTCTCGGACGCCTCGAACGAGGCCGGTCAGCCCAACATCGGGATGGTCGAGGACGGCGCGCCGATTCCGGGAACGGGCGATCCCGGGGAGTCCATCCAGGGCCCGGTGCAGCTGGACGGGTCAACCGCGGGTGGCGCCTCGAGCGAGGCATCCGACGCAGCGGGGGAACGTGAGCTCATCGCGTCCGGATCGCTGAGCCTGCGCGTCGACGACATCCAGGTCTCGGCGATGGCCGTCGCCGACGCGGCGGAGGAACGGGGCGGGTACGTCGAGAGCCTGAACATCGGTGCCGACGGCTCGGTGACGGATGCCGAGGGACTGACCTCGATGCCCGCCCCGGGGAGCGGGGCCTGGGTGCAGGTGCGGGTGCCCGCCGATCAGCTGACCACGACGATGGAGGAGCTGAGCGCGCTGGGCGAGGTGTCCTCCTCGAACGTCTCGCGGCAGGACGTCACCGACCAGGCGATCGATCTGCGCGCTCGAGTGGCGTCGGCCGAGGCATCCGTCGCCCGTCTGCTCGAGCTGATGGCGCAGAGCGGATCCGTCTCGGACCTCATCGCCGCCGAGAGCGCGCTCGCCGAGCGTCAGGCGACGTTGGAGTCGTATCAGCAGCAGCTCGAGATTCTCGAGAGCCAGGTGGCGATGTCGAGCCTGGCGGTGGATCTGACTCTCGCCCAGGAGACGGTCGAGGCCGAACCCGCCGGCTTCGCTGACGGGCTCCTGGCGGGGTGGAACGGCGTGATCGCGACCCTCAACGGGGTCGTGATCGGACTGGGCTTCCTCCTGCCCTGGATCGTCGTCGTCGTGGCCGCCGGGCTGGCGGTCTGGGGCATCCGCCGCCTGATCGGCGGGATGAGCCAGCGGCGGCGGAGTGTCCGGAACGCGAGCGATCGCGAAGGCGGGGCTCCGCCAGGAGCAGACGCCCGAGACGGCACCTGACAACCGCCATCGTCGTGGAGCGTGCCTGCGGCGCGACCTGCACCCAGACGGGTCCGGGGCGCCCGATCCGAGCGGCCCGGGCGCCCCGCTCTTCTGATCCGAGCATCCGTCCGCCTCTGGAGCGGCGCGGGTCGAACGCGCCGTGACGGTCGTCAGTCCTCGCCGATCGAGTCGATCAGAGCGTTGACGACCGGGGCGGGGATCCGCTCGACGCTGAGCAGCTCACCGCCCGATGCGGACAGTTCTTCGGAGAGGCGGCGGGCCCAGGCGAGTTCGAGGGCGACGAGAACGGCGGAGGTGCCCGGTTCGACGATTTCCGAGAGTTCGGCGATGTCTTCGTCCCCGACGATGCCGACTGCAGCGAGCTCGACTCCCTCGAATCCGTAATAGTCGGGGTCGTCCTCGACCTCGACGACCGTGAGGTTTCCGTCCTCGTCGCGCGAGATCAGCACCAGGTCGAGCAGGCGCACGAGTCCGGCATCCAGCACTTCGGCCAGCGCGTCGACGACGCCCGGCACGGGGCGCTCATTCTCGAGACCGACGAGGTACAGCTCGACCGGACCGTATGCGAACGCAACCATGGGCGCGCCTTCCGGGTTGGAGGTGTGCTGCTCATCCTGGCAGCCCGCCGATCCGTCCGCCACCCATCGCGGGGCAGCTCGTGAGACGGGTGTTCAGCGCCCCCGCCGGAGGGTGCGTCGGCCGGAGCGACAGCAGGGCGCCGGATGTCGCGACTGCGCACATCAGCCGAACAGCGGACTCGACCCCCGTCCATCCGATTCCCGCTAAGACGAGGCCCGGGCACCAGCCGAACAGGCTCGATCCGCCGGAGTACCCGAGGCAGGAGAGCGACACCGCCTTCGCGTCAGGCATGGGCAGCCTGAGCGTCAGCGCAGGAAGTCGTTCGGATCGAATTCGTCGATCGGGATGACCCGGATGCGGGGAAGCGGCGCATCGAAGACGTGCGCGTCGTACTCGAGGTCGAACTTCTCCAGTCCCGCCAGGGCGGCAAAGCCCGCGTTGCGGAACTCCGAGAACCCGGCGATCCCGACGCGACGGTCGGCCGCGAGCAGCGCGCCGAGGTCCTGCAGGAAGTCCCGGTCGTGGCTGACGAGCAGAACATTCTCCGGTCGCGGGAGCAGCGCGCGGAGCGTCCGCTGGATGGCGATGTCGACGACCTTCTCGTCGGGCGCCCCCGAGAGCGGCACGACGACGTAGTCCATCGCCTTCAAGGCCTGCACGAACGGCATCGGGATGCCGGCGGACGCGTTGAGGTAGAAAACACCCCGTGCGGGCTGTGCCCACTGCTGCTGGACGAAGTCGAGCAGCCGGTCCCAGCGGGGTCTCTCGTCGGGTTGCGGGCGGCGTCCGAGGATCGATCCGCCCAGGGTCGCGTCGATGTTCTCGCCGTCGATCAACACCCAGGTCGTGCGAGGGCCGTTCTCGTTCACGGTGCCTCCCGGTTCGGATGCCGTCGGACGCAGCTCGCCCGCTCCCGATCCTAGGCGCGCCACGCTCGGGCCCGACGCATCCGTTCTCCGCACGGCGGACGCATCCGTCGCACAGCGAACGGATGCAACGCGCCGCTGCGGCCGGCAGAAACGGCGTATTCCGTCCGTTCGACGAGGCCTCGGCAGGCCCGCGGTCGATGACATGGCTCGGTTCGGTAGGCGTGGACCGCTCACGGCGAGCTTTGCTCGATGCGATGCTGAAGGGGCGGGCCCGCAGATGGTGGGCCCGGGAGATGCCCCGAGCCCAGAAGGACCGATATGCCTCGAGTCGCCCTGTTCGCGTTTCTGACGGATGTCGTCCTGGTCGTGCTGTTCGCCGTGATCGGGCGGGCCAGTCACGACGAGGGCGTTTTCGGGCCGTTCGGTCGTGGTCTGATCGAAACATCCTGGCCGTTCCTCGCGGCGCTCGCGATCGGCTGGCTGGCTGCCCTCGGTTGGCGCA
>DMUE01000188.1:7195-10536 GCA_003476465.1 Microbacterium sp.
GGATCAGGGCTCGAAATGCAGCTCGCGCGCGGCATCCCAGGGTTCGGTCCAGCGGAGCAGGTCGAACAGCCCGTCCAGCAGCAGGGCCGTGAAGCCCCAGACGATGTACTCGCCGCTCGCGTTCTGGACGACGAATCCGGGGCCGCGCACCTCCTGCCCGTCACGACGGATGACCGCCGTGCCCCGGTTGGCGGGGTCCAACAGATCTGCCACGGGAGCGCGGAAGACCTCCGCCGACTCGGCCTGATCGACGGCGCGTACTGGGGACGGCTTCCGCCACCAGGCCAGCACCGGCGTCACCGCGTGCCGTGAGACCGGGAGCGGAATCGTTCCGAGCGAACCGAGCACCTCGACGCCCGCCGGATCGAGGCCGGTCTCCTCCTGAGCCTCTCGAAGCGCCGCGCCGATGGGCCCGTCATCGCCGGGGTCGACTCGGCCACCGGGGAACGCCACTTGCCCCGGGTGCGCCCGGAGCGTCAGGGCGCGGGCGAGGAGCAGCACATCCAGGTCGCGCGACACGGCCGTCTCCGGTGCGTGGTGTTCGCTCGGCAGCGTATCGAGCACTCCGAACAGGATCAGGACAGCGGCGGCACGCGCGTCATCGAGGGGTGGCCCGAAGCGCGTAGCTATCTGCGGCGCGAATCGTCCGGACGCGACCCGGTCCACCAACGCCATGAGCTGAGATCGCGCGTTCCGGGGTGTGGGCGAGGAAGGCACCTTCCCAGGGTACGTCCCTTCTCATCTGCTGGCCGTGAGGGCCGCANNTCGGCTTGCTCCTCGGCTTGCTCCTCGGCGTGCTCCTCGGCTGCAGCCGCACCTGTCGTGCCGGTCCCACCCGCGAAAGGGGACGAATGCGACCTCTGGCGGCCGCGCAGTGAGCGCCCGCGGCGCACACCCTGCGCCCAGGGAACGTACCGGAATCGCCCAGGTGCGCTATGCCAGAGTCGATGCTTTGTGTCCGCCGCGCGGATGCGCCGCGCGCGCCCACGGGTGCTTCTCATCGATACGGAACTGGTCTTCATGCGCTCGACGTCGTCATCTTCTCTCAAACACCGCACCGCTCGACGGTCCGCTTTCTTCTCGACGGCGGTGGCTTGTGCGCTCGTCGGCTCGGTCGGCCTGACCGCCGCTTCGGGCGCGCAGGCCGAGGCATCCGATGCCTCGCTGACGATGACGAGGGCGTCTTTCCACACGTCCCTCACGGCGGAACCGATCGTCACGGCGGCAGGAACGGATGAGGCGTCCGCCGAGATGCGCGAGGCTCTCGCGTCCGCTGATGTCTCGGTCGCCGCTGCGGCCACCGTCACCGCTGACATCCAGGCGTCGGGGGTCGATGTCGGCGAGCCCGGCACGACGGTCGACACTGCTGAGCTGAAGAAGGCGGCGGATCGCCTGGAAGAGGCGGGGTCGTTGCCCGCTCCCCTGGTCCTCGGGCTCATCTCCGACGTGACGGATCTGGTCGAGCCCGTCAACGAGCGCGTTGCGGGCCTGCGCGGCAGCCTCGACGCCGCCTTGGCGCAGAAGGCCGCGGAAGAGGCGGCGGCAGCCGAAGCGGCGCGGGTCGCCGCCGAGCAGGCCGCGGCCGAGGCCGCCGCCGCAGCGAAGGCGCCACAGCGCGCGCCCTCCGGGGCGGCACCGCGGGTCGCGGCGAGCGGCACGAGCGCCGCGGACGCGCAGGCGATCGCCCACGGGATGCTCGGCGGCTACGGCTGGGGAGACGATCAGTTCGGATGCCTGGTGTCGCTCTGGAACAAGGAGTCCGGCTGGAACTACCAGGCCTACAACCGCTCGAGCGGTGCCACGGGCATCCCTCAGGCTCTTCCGGGCAGCAAGATGGCCTCGGCCGGTGCCGATTGGCAGACCAACCCCGCCACGCAGATCTCGTGGGGACTGGGTTACATAGCGGGCCGCTATGGGTCGCCGTGCGGTGCGTGGTCTCACTCGCAGTCCGTCGGCTGGTACTGACCTCTTCACCGACACGTCCGCCTGGCCCGCTCCCGGGAGATCGGTGTCGCCCCTCGGGCCCTCAGCGCGCGTCAGGCCCTCGGCGAAGCCCCGAGAACAGCGCGTGCAGGAGCGGCAGCAGCGACCCGGCGATCAACACTGTGCCGAAAACCGGATCCTCGGGTCGGAGGACGGCACCGCCCACGAGCAGTCCCGCGAAGATGACGGCCGATACGCCGCGCCGGATGATCCGCTCCAGCCGGGCGATGCGGCGATCCAGCCGCGGGGTGTCCACCGCGATGTCGCCATCCTGGATGAGGGCGACCAGGTCGTCGAGCCGCCGCGGGAGCCGCGCCGCGAGGGCTGCGATCGAGAGGACCTCCTTGCCGGCCGCCTGCGCGATGTTGACGCGCTCGTCGCGCAGCAGCTGCGCCGCATACGGCTCGACCGAGTCCCACAGGTTGAACGCGGGGTTCAACCCGCTGCAGACGCCTGAGGTCAGCGAAGAAGCCCGGATGATCAGCAAGAAGTTCTCGGGCAGCTGGAACGGCAGCGACCGCACCACGTCGCCGAACTGGATCGCGAAGTCGCGGAACTCGCGCGGATCGACCCGCTGCAAATCCGCGAGCCCCATCCCGCCGAACCTGGCGAACAGCGCCGTCATCGCCCGCTCCAGCTCGCCCGTGTCGGCGGACGGCAGCAGCACCCCGACCTCGCGGATCGCGGCGACGAGCCCCTTGCCGTCGCGCGATGCGACAGCGATCAGCAGCTGACGCATCCCGCGACGCAGCCCCGGGGGAACCTCGCCCATCATCCCGAAGTCGATGAACGTCAATCGCCAGGCCGGCGACGAAGGGCGCGAATCGGATGCCGGGGCCCCGGCATCCGTCGCCGACACGGCGCCCAGACCGCCGGCGCCGGTGCCCGCGGAGCTGGGCATCNNCGGGTCGATTCCGGCGGCACGGAGACCGTCCAGATCGTTGATCTTGATCGCGGTGACATCCTGCAGGGTCAGCACCCGACGGGTCGAGCGCTCCCACACGACCTCTGGCGCGTCGACCCGCGGATCGTCCGCGAAGTCCGCCGCGAAGCGCTCGGCGTTACCGGCTTCGTGCACGTAGTCGATCTCTTCGAGGCTGGTCATGGCGAACTCTTCGACCAGTGCCGGCGCGTTCACGCGGGTGTAGACCAGGCGGATGCGGCTCAGCCATCCGCCGACCTTTCGCAGCGCGGCCAGGTCGACGTCGACGATCTGCTGGATGCCGGGGCGCTGCACCTTGACCACGACGGCATCGAGCCCCGTCTCGGCCGCATCGATCGGCGCGAGGCGTGCGCGATGCGCCTGACCGAGGGACGCCGCGGCGACCGGTGTCTCGTCGAACGACGAGAAGGCCCGC
>DMUE01000048.1 GCA_003476465.1 Microbacterium sp.
GCGATCGGCGACGCAGGTCGAGGAGGACTATCTGGGCACCACACGACGGGCGCGACGGGTGTTCGAGCGGCTCTTCTACGGTTGAGTGCACGCGGGCCGAAGACGCAGAGGGTACTCCTTGGGGCCGTACTTCCCGAGAAATACAGGGAAGTGCGATGTCCTTGTCGGTCGGGTCCTGGCGCGACGAACGCAGCCCATGACCGTCGCTGAGCTGGGGGCGGCGTGGCTGGTGACTGCGTATCACGACGACGATCCACGGGTGCTGCGTCCGCGCCGCGAGCAGACCGTCGATGGCTACGCATCGGTGATCCGTGCTCATGTCGTCCCGCGGGCCGGTGCCATCCCGATCGCCGAGGTCACCGCCGACCGTGCTGACGGGCTGCTCATGGATATCGCACGGGAGAAGTCGGTGACGACCT
Organism: Microbacterium sp.; assembly: GCA_003476465.1. Lineage (GTDB taxonomy): Bacteria > Actinomycetota > Actinomycetes > Actinomycetales > Microbacteriaceae > Microbacterium. Next base: position 420 of record DMUE01000048.1, read on the forward strand.
CGAACAAGGTTCGGAATGTGATGTCGCTGATGTTCGACTGGGCGATTCAGCAGGGGCATTTCTCGGCTGCCGGGTCGATCCAGAAGACGCGGTACGGAGCGGTCGTCGTGGCGAACCCGATCCGTGCGACCAGACGCTCGGATGAGCCGAACACGGTGTACTTCGAACTCGACGCGGTGCAGGTCAAGTACATCCTCCACCTCATCCGCGACGTGTGGCCCGAGCGGCACCGGAAGCGTATCCGGTGGGCCGACGGCCCAACTTCAAGCCGCTCACCGACTACATCTTGATCACGCTCCGCACTTCCGAGCGGACTGCGGAGCCGATCGCAATCCGGTTCTGGGACGTGCGGTTCGGGGCGGTGGAGCAACCGGATGGAAGTCTGACGACGTGCTGTTCACAACCGAGCGTGGTCGTCCGCGCGACCCCAGCGCGCTGGGCGAACTATTGCGGATGTTCCGCCGCGAGTTCGAGCCGGAACTGCTGGCTATCGGGGTCGACGCCGAGCACCTCACCTTCCGGAGTCTCCGTGAGGCGGTCGCTGCGGCGGTATCGGACACCGCTGGCGTCGAGGTCGCACGCGACCTGCTCGGGCACAGTGACTCGGCCATCACCGAAGGTCACTACGCGAAGCGCCCCGACCTCATTGTCGAAGTCGCGGCTGACGCGCTCGACGAGGTGTTCGGGGGCATTGACGCCTTCGCGGAGCTGTCCTGAGACGAGAGAAGCGGAAGGCATGAGTACGCTGGTCATCGGAAACCATTACAGGTATGCTCTATCTGTAACGAATTCTGTCGGAATGGAGGTGATGATGGACACCAGGACGCTGCCCGACCTGCTCAGCTACGACGATCTCGCCGAGCAGGGGCTCACTCGGCATGGCCTTGACCGGCTGATCGAGTCGGGGGAGTTCGAGCGCATCGCCCCCGGTCTGTTCCTGCGGGCGGGGATCGCGGACGACACGACGGCCGCGTGGATTGCAGTCGCCGCGAAGAAGCCTGACGCGACACTGTGCCTGCTCACGGCGCTGTCGCTGCACGAGCTGACCGACGAGATCCCCGCCCGAAGTGACATCGCCATCCCGCGCGGCACGCAGCCGGTCACCGTACATCACGCGCCCATCACCTGGCACCGCTTCGACACCGACACGTTCGGCATCGGACGCGGCGAGCACGCTCTGCCGGGCGGGTTGTCCATCGGCCTGTACTCCGCCGAGCGCACCCTGATCGACCTGTTCCGGCTGCGCCACGCCTGGGGTAGCGACCTCGCCCTCGGCGCGCTCAAGCGGTGGCTGCGCGAGCGCGGCAACAGCCCCGCCGCGCTGCTGACGATTGCGGAGAGCTTCCCGAAGGCGCGCCCCGCGATCCAGCAGGCACTGGAGGTGCTGCTGTGAGCCCGAACCCACAGCACGCCGCCCCACGAAGGATGTCGACCTGCAAGCCACCCAGCTCACCGGCGACCCCGAGGAGGTCGCTGAGCGCGTCCACGTCATCGCGGCGCTGGATGTCGCCGACGGCCTCGTATTCGATCCCGCCAGCGTCGCCGCGACGACGATCCGCGACGAGGATGAGTACGCCGGGGTACGGGTCAAGCTCACCGCGACGCTCGGCACCGCGCGGCTGACGGTCGGAATGGACGTGAACTTCGGCGACCCGATCTGGCCCGCACCGCGCCTCATCGACTTGCCCCGCGTCGTTCCCCTCGGCCTCCCGCCCGTGACGCTGCTCGGTTACCCGCTGACGATGGTGCTCGCCGAGAAGGTCGTCACCGCCATCGACCGCGGCACCGCCAACACCCGCTGGCGCGACTTCGCAGACGTGTACGCGCTGACCCGGCTCCACCCGGTCGATGCTGGCGAGTTCCGCACGTCGATGGAGACCGTCGCGGAGTACCGCAAGGTCACGCTGACGACCCTGCTGCCCGCGCTCGCACCGATGGGCGAGCGGGCGCAGCAGAAGTACCGCGCCTGGCGCACCCGATCCCACCGCGAAGAAGAACTCCCCAAGGCATTCGCCGACGTGCTCGCCGCGGTCGCCGGTTTCGCAGACCCCGTGCTGGCTGCGTCGGCGACAGGGCGATGGAACCCTGCCGCCAAGACCTGGGAGTGAACATAATGCGCCCGTCGCGCTGGGCGATGTCGGAGGGCCGCCACGGGCAGTCGAGGTGATGCAGCGCGATGGCGCGGGCCTGGACGTTGGTGCCGACGCCCATCTTCTCGGTCGAGCCGATGAGGACGGCGGCGTGGCCGGCGCGGGCTGCGGCGAAGAGGCGGGCCTTCTCTACGTCGGTTTTCGCCTGGTGCATGTACCTGACCTGCTCGGCGGGGATGCCACGATGCACGAGCTGGTGCCGCATCTCGTCGTAGGCGTTCCACCTGTCCTGGTTCGGGGTGCCGATGTTGAAGGGGCCGGATTCGGACCGTTGGCGCGTAGCATGGTGATGATCCCGCATCTCGCCGTCACCCATCATGCGCATCGCCCATCAGAGGAGTCGCATGCGTAAACTGCAGGTCACCAAGCCCATCTGGCACGCACTGATCTGGATTGCGATCTACATCGTCGCCGTCAACATCGGCGATTTCTTCGGAGAGCAGCTCGGCTTTCCCGGAATGACGAGCATCGTGCTCGTCGCCCTTTCGGTCGTCCTACTCCTCTACCTGCGCGCAGGTCGCCGACTCGCGTTTTACGGCGTGCGGCGGGTGCAGCCGGGGACACTGCCACTTACGCTCTTCTACGTTCCGCTGTTCGCCATCGCATTTCTGCAGTACGGCAAGGGATTCGCCGCCGGCCTTGACTGGCAGACGGTGCTGTTCGCGGTCATCCTCGTGGTCGCGGTCGGATTCATCGAGGAGCTGCTCTTCCGCGGGTTCCTGCTCCAAGCCCTGAGGACACGCGGCAACCTCTCGCGCGCGATCATCATCTCCGGAGTGACTTTCGGCATCGGGCACATCGTGAATCTGCTTCGCGGGTACTCACTGCCCGATCAGGCGCTGCAGCTCGTCGGGGCAGTCCTCATCGGCATCGCGCTCGCGTACTGCATGGTGCTCACGGGGAGCATCCTGCCCGGCGTCGCGTTCCACGCGCTGTTCAACCTCAGTGGCACGCTTACCGCCCACTCCGTTCCGGGCGACACCATCACGGTCGGCGTGATCGCGATCGTGATGATCCCGTACATCTTCTTCCTCCGCAATCGCCTCGCCAAGGCGGGACCCGCGGTCCAGATGACCGCGACCCAGTCGGCCTGATGCAGCCCATGATCGAACGCGACACGCCGGGGTACGGCGCGGAGCGATGCGCCGAACGTGTCCCATGGTGAAGAGGAGCAAGCATGCGTGCGCTGGTGGTCTATGAGTCGCTGTGGGGCAACACCGAGAAGGTCGCGCGCGCAGTCGCGGAGACGTTGACCGGCATCGGCACGGTTGATGTCGTCGAATCGGATTTCGCGCCGACATCGGTCGAGGGCTACGACCTGGTCATGGTCGGCGGGCCGACGCACGCGTTCTCGATGACGCGCGCTGCGACGCGAACGGAAGCCGTCACCGCCCGCGCTGCGCCGCACCTGCCGGGCAGAGGCATCCGCGAGTGGCTCAGCGAACTCGACACACCCGCCCCAACGATCCCCGCCGCAGCTTTTGATACCCGGGTCGACAAGCCGCGGCTGCCCGGCTCCGCGGCCAAATCGGCCAGACACGAACTGCGTTCGCTCGGATTCGAAACGTCGGTGAAGGCGGAGACCTTCCGCGTCCAAGGGTATGAAGGCCCTCTCCTGGATGGGGAGCTCGACCGGGCGAGAGCCTGGGCGGATGAGGTGAGTAAGTCTCTCAGACTTAGGCCGTGAGCACACAACGACAGGGATCGAGCCGAGCCATCGGCTCGACTGCCGCCACATCGGAACGAAACCATGCGAAGCGGAGCGACTGATACCACGAGGGGAATCATGGGGCACTTGCAAGACACCACGGAACTCCCGATCACCTACACAGAGCATCTGACGGTGAATCTCAAGAAGGACAAGAAGCTCGCGCGTGCGGTGCAGGGCATCTTCGTGCTGGTCGCCCTTATCGCTGTCGGCGCCGCATTACTGCTCCCTATTCGACGTGGGACCGACTGGGCTCCGGTCGTCACGATTGCCGTAACACTCGCGGCGTGCCTCGTGTATATGGCAGTCCACGAAGCGACCCACGGGGTCGTCCTGCAGCTACTGACGAAGGTGAGGCCTTCGTACAGGGTGCGGTTCCCGTTCCTGACAACCGGGAACCACGCCTACCTCACTCGGCGCAGCGCGGTGCTCGTCGCGCTGGCCCCCGCTGTGGTCTGGGGGATTGTGCTGCTCGTTGCGCTCCTCACACTGCCGGATGACTATCGGCTGACTGCCTACATCGTCCTCGCGTTGAACTTCGCCGGGTCTGGCGGGGACTTCGTCGAGGTGTACGTCGTGTCAAGGCAGCGGTCTGATGCGCTGATTCAGGACGACGGCGACGATCTGCGCGTCTTCCTGCCTCGGGGATAGAGCGACGTACCCTGCGGCACTGCCTGCGCGAGGTCGCCCGCCTCTCATCCATGTCGAGGTCTTCGAACGGGGATGCGCGAGGCAGCGCGGGTCTCGAGGGTTCCGCCGTGAGGCATTCCTTTCGCGAACACGGCACCACCTACCGAACCCGAGGAGGAGCGCACGCGTTCCGCCTTGCCATCGCCGCGCTCGCTGCGTCGGCGATGGGGCGATGGAACCCTGCCGCCAAGACTTGGGAGTGAACAACCAGACGTACCGCTGAGTTGCAGCCTCGGCGCGTTGCCCGGCCGCGCGGCGGGGGACTGTAGCGGGGATGGACGGGGCCGCGGGCGCTCGCCCCGCGGTCTCCCGCGGGCCGGGCTCGCTGAACCTGCTCGTGCTGCTGTTCATCTGTTATGCCGTGGTCGTG
>DMUE01000167.1:0-3364 GCA_003476465.1 Microbacterium sp.
GGTGAGCGCGTCGACGAACGGCACGTCCGCGAGGATGCCGGCGAACAGCTCCGGGGCCAGGTTGGCGACGGCGCCCATCAGCAGACCGCCGGCCGAGCCGCCCTCGGCGACCACGCGGTCGGCGGTCGTGTACCCCTCATCGATCAGGTGTCGCGCGCAGTCCACGAAGTCGGTGAACGTGTTGCGCTTGCGCAGCAGCTTGCCGTCTTCGTACCACTGACGGCCCATCTCGCCGCCACCGCGCACGTGCGCGACAGCGAAGATCACGCCGCGGTCGAGCTCCGACAGACGGGAAACCGAGAAGCCCGGCTCTATCGAGTGCTCGTACGATCCGTAGCCGTAAAGGTGCAGCGGCCGCGGAGCCGTGCCCGCTTCGCCGAATGAGCGTTTCCACACCAGCGAGATCGGAATCTGCGAGCCGTCCTGCGCGGTCGCCCAGACGCGCGCCTGGGCATAGTCGGAGGCCTCGTAGCCTCCCAGCACCGGCTGGCGCTTGCGCAGCAGCACCTCGCCCGACGCGACGTCGTAGTCGAACACGGTGCCGGGCGTGACGAACGATCCGTAGCCGAGGCGGATGAACGGGGGAGCCCATTCCGGATTGCCCTCCGAGCCGACCGAGTACAGCGGCTCATCGAAGTCGAGCTCCGAAACGCCGCCCGTCGCGTAGTCCAGCATCCCGAGGCGCGCGAGGCCCCCGCGACGGTAGCCGAGCACACCCCAGTCGCGGAACGTCGAGACGCCCAGCAGGCGCTCCCCGGGGCGATGTGCGACGACGACTTCCCGCGGCCCGGTGGGGTCGGATGCCGAGACCCGGACCAGCTCGAAATCGAGGGCGCCGTCGTTGTGGAGGATGAGCAGCACGTCCTCACCGTCGATGATCGCGTGGGACGAGTCGTATTCGACGCCCTCGGTGCGCGGCCACACGAGCCGCGGCGCGGAGCGCAGGTCGGCGGCATCCACGAGCCATTCCTCCGACGTGATCGACGAGCCCATGCCGATCATGAGGTACCGGTCGCTGCGGGTGAATCCCGCGCCGACCCAGAACCGCTCGTCGGGCTCGTGGAAGAGCTTCACGTCATCCGCGACCGCGGTGCCCAGTTCGTGCAGCCAGACGGTGTCGGGACGCCAGGCGTCGTCGACGGTGGTGTACACGATGAATCGGCCGTCGGGGGAGAAGGTCGCACCGGCGAACGTGTCGGGGATCTCATCCGGCAGAAGCTCGCCCGTGACGAGGTCGCGCACGCGGACCGTGTAGCGCTCGTCGCCGGTGACGTCGACGCCGTACAGCATCCGGTCTCCGTCGGCGGTGACCTCGAAACTGCCGAGAGAGAAGAACTCGTGCCCTTCGGCTTCGACGTTGGCGTCGAGCAGGACCCGCTCGCCGTCGACCGCGACATCGGGCGAGAGATCCGGCGGGGTCCAGTCATCCGGCGCGGTGAGCGGTGCGCGGCATTGGATGGGGTACTGACTGCCCTCGAGAGTGCGCCCGTAGTACCACCAGTCCCCCCGCCGCGTCGGCACCGACAGGTCGGTCTCGAGCGTGCGGCCCTTGATCTCGCCGAAGATCTTCTCCTGCACCCCCGACAGGTGCGCCGTCCGCTCATGCGTGTAGGCGTTCTCAGCCTCGAGGTGCGCGATGACGGCTGCATCCTCTTTCGCGCGGAACCACTCGTACGCGTCTTCGACGTCGTCGCTGTGGTGGCTGCGCACGATCGGCTTGCGCGTGGCGACGGGAGGGGTGGCGGCTGCGGCGTCAGTGGTCACCGTTCCACGGTAGCCGACGCGCGCACGCGCGGCGGCGGACGCTATCTCGCCGAAGCGGGAGCGCCGGCGCGCTTCGGGCGCGGCTGCGGAGCGTCGTCCGGGATGCCGCGCGAAGCGAGCAGCGACAGCAGGGCGAGCACGATGAGCCCGAAGAACGCGGTGCGCAGCGAGGAGAGCTGCGACTCGACGTAGATCGCCTCGAGCTCAGCCGCCTCNNGAGGCGAGGGCGCCGATGAGGATGGATCCGATGAGCGCTGTGCCGAGCGAGGACCCGAGGTTCTGGAAGACCCCCTGCAGACCGCCCACCTCGCTGGTGTCCTTCGCGGTGACCGACGACATGTTGACGTTGCCGAGCTGCGAGGCGAGCAGGCCCAGCCCCGCACCGGCGCAGAACATGCCGATTCCGAAGGCCGGGCTGGACAGCTCCGGATCGATCGCCGTGAGCAGCAGGATCGAGCTCGCGACCAGGATCCACTGCCCCACCCGCACCACCCGTCGCGCGGACCATCGCGTGGAGAGCCGGGTGCCGAAGATCGAGAAGAGGATGAGCGAGATGGACAGCGGAAAGATCCGCCAGCCGGTCTGCAGGGCGTCGAACCCGAGCGTCATCTGCAGGTAGACCGGCACCATGAAGAACAGGCCCGCGATGATCGCGTACTGGCCGCCCAGGACGCTCAGTCCGCTGCGCAGCTGCCGGATCGACAGCAGGTCGACGTGCAGCAGCGGATCGCGTCCCTTCGCCACCAGTTGGCGCTGACGCGCGAAGAACAGAACGAGCAGCACGGTTCCGATCACGATGAACCAGGCGGTGAGCGAGATCCCCAGGGGAGCGATCTCGACGCCGTTCACCACGGGGGAGTGCAGCGGAACGATCCATCCCCAGACCTTGCTCTGCAGCATCCCGAACACGACCGCGACGAGGCCGAATGCCGACAGCAGCACGCTGAGCACGTCGATGCGAATGCTCCGCCGCGCCGATTTCTCGGCGATCCGCCCCGCGAAGATCACGACGAACACCAGGATCACCACTTCGCCGACGAAGACGTACCGCCAGCTGAAGTACGTGGTCATGAACCCGCCGATGAGCGGTCCGGCGGCCACCCCGGCTCCGGAGACCGCGCCGATCGCGGCGAACGCGGTCACCCGGTCGCGGCCTTCGTAGTTGTCGGCGAGCAGCGCCGCGATCGCGGGGATCACCAGCACGGCACCGAGACCCTCGACGATCGACCAGCCCAGGAACAGCACGGTCATGTTCGGGCTGAACGCCGTCATCAGTGAGCCGATGGCGTAGACGATCGAGCCGATGACCAGTGCCCGCCGCCGACCCCAGATGTCGCCGAGCTTGGCGCCGAGCAGCATGGTGGCGGCCATCGTGAGCGTGTAGAAGGTGATCGCGCTCTGCATCGCGGTGACGCTGCTGTCGAGATCTGCCACGACGGCAGAGATCGACACGTTCATCACCGTGCTGTCCAGCACCATCACGAACTGGGCGGCGCCCAGGATCAGCACGACGAACCACTTCTTCATCTGTCCACCCGACTCTGCCCCGCGAGGGTGGGGGCGTGCGATCATTCAACACCCTCGGATACGGCGACCGCGC
>DMUE01000167.1:3390-3662 GCA_003476465.1 Microbacterium sp.
ACGTAGGCTGAGTGCATGGATTCGGCATCCGTGCAGTTCGGCCAGTACCCGCCCGCGCGGCGGACGATCCTTCACCTGAGCGACACCCACCTGCTCGCGGGGAACGTCCCGCTGGGCGGCCGGTACGACACCGCCGCGAATCTGCGGCGGACGCTGGATGCGGTGCAGGCGCTCGGCATCCGGCCCGACGCGATCGTGTTCACGGGCGATTTGACCGACCTCGGCGAGCCCGATGCGTACCGGGCGCTGCGCGCCACGATCGACCCGGTCGC
>DMUE01000167.1:3671-4883 GCA_003476465.1 Microbacterium sp.
GGAGGAGCTCGGCACGCCCGCGCCGCTCGGGTCGATCCTCGCGATGCACCACCCCCCGCTGCCGTCGCACATCCCGCTGTTCGACATCCTCGAACTGCGCGACCAGGACCGGCTCGCTCGCGTGCTGGCGGGCACCGATGTGCGCGCGATCCTCGCCGGGCATCTGCACTTCTCGACCAGCGGAATGTTCGCAGGAGTGCCGGTGAGCGTGGCGGCTGCCACCTGCTACACGATGGACCTCGCTCGCCCGGCGGCAGAAGTCAACGGGATGGATGCCGGGCAGTCGTTCCAGCTCGTCCACGTCTACGACGACACGATCACCCACGCGGTCGTCCCCGTCGTGGACGCGCTGACAGGCGAGTACTTCACTGCGGCGTGGGTCGAGAAGATGGCCGCACTCACGCCCGAGCAGCGACTCGAAGCGTTCTCGCGCAAACCCGGCTGAGTCGCCACCGTGGATAGCTGCCGATGGGCGGTTGTCCACGGCGTACGAGTACCCTCCGAGAGTGCGCGAGTAACCTCGAAGCATCCCCTCATATCGCCGTGACCGACCCACGAGGACTTGCACATGGCTCTGGACGCAATGACGCGCACTCGCGTCGAAACCGACTCCCTGGGATCCATGGAGATCCCCGCCGACGCGTATTGGGGCATCCACACCGCGCGCGCGCTGGAGAACTTCCCGATCTCGAAACGGCCGATCTCGGTCTACAGCGATCTCGTCCGCGGGCTCGCGATGGTCAAGCAGGCCTCGGCCCGCGCCAACCGCGACATCGGAGCGCTCGACCCGGCGAAGGCCGACCTGATCGACCGGGCCTCGCAGCTGGTTATCGACGGCGGGTTCCACGAGCAGTTCGTCGTCGGCGTCATCCAGGGCGGCGCCGGAACCTCGACGAACATGAATGCGAACGAGGTGATCACCAACATCGCACTCGAGCTCGCCGGCCGCGAGAAGGGCGACTACGACTTCCTGTCGCCGATCGACGACACCAACCGCAGCCAGTCCACGAACGACGTCTACCCCACCGCCATCAAGGTGGGGCTGGGCTTGGACCTGCTGACGCTGCTCGATGAGCTCGATCTGCTGCGCCGGGCGTTCCTGGCCAAGGCCGTCGAATTCCACGACATCCTCAAGGTCGGGCGCACGCAGCTGCAGGATGCCGTCCCGATGACGCTCGGGCAGGAGTTCAACGGCTTCGCCACGACCCTCGG
>DMUE01000122.1 GCA_003476465.1 Microbacterium sp.
CCGCCCGCCTCCATTCCGGGCGGGCACGGTCTGCGCTCCATGGCGCTGCAGGCGATGGCTCACCGGCTGCTCGGGCATACGCAGCCGACCGACTACGCGGACTTCCTGCAGCAGCGCCTCGAGATCAACTACTTCGCGGCGGCGTGCCTGATGCCGGAGACGGCCGCGGCCGCCTTTCTGCAGCAGGCGAAGAAGGACCGCAACCTGGCGGTGGAGGACTTCCGCGACGCGTTCGGGGTCACCCACGAGGCAGCCGGCATGCGGCTGACGAATCTGGCCACGAAGCATCTCGGGATCTCGCTGCATTTCCTCCGCGTGGGGCACACGGGCTCACTCGAGCGCGTCTACGAGAACGACGGCCTTCCGCTGCCCATGGACGTCACCGGGTCGGTCGAGGGCCAGATCGTCTGCCGCAAATTCTCGGCCCGCGGTGCCTTCGCTGAGCAAAACCGCGCGACCGAGCACTATCAGTACACCGACACACCGGCCGGGACGTTCTGGTGTTCGACGCAGACCGGCACGACGACGGACGGCGAGTTCTCGATCACGGTCGGGGTTCCGTTCGACGACGCCCGCTGGTTTCGCGGACGGGAGACGCCGATGCGCGCCGTGTCGACATGCCCGGACGAGGCCTGCTGCCGCCGGCCCGACCCCGAGATCGCGAACCGCTGGGAGGGCAGGTCGTGGCCGTCGGCGCGCGTTCACACGCAGATGTTCTCACCGCTCCCCCGAGGGGCGTTCCCCGGCGTCGACGACTCAGAGGTCTACGCGTTCCTCGAACGTCACGCCGGCTGACGGGAGCGGATGCCCGGGTCGGGCCATCGACCAGCCCGATGCGTGTCAGACCAGCGCGGCGGGCGTCACACCAGCTCCGCGCCCGCCCGCTCGAGTTCGGTGAGAGCCGCTGCGCTCGTCTCGGCCGCGACGCCGGCGACGAGGTCCGTCAGGATTCGCACGTGGCGTCCATGGGCGATGGCGTCGAGAGCGGATGCCCGGACGCAGTGATCTGTCGCGAGGCCTGCTACGTCCACGTCCGTCACCCCGTGCGCTTCGATCAGGTCGGGCACCCGGGTGCCGTCGTCGGCCGTACCTTCGTAGAGGGAGTATGCGGGCATCCCCTGCCCCTTTTTGACGTGATGGGTGACGCGCGAGGTGTCGAACCCCGGGTCGTACTCCGCACCCTCCGTACCCGATACGCAGTGCACCGGCCAGGTGTGGACGTAGTCGGGCTCGGGGTGGAAGTGGCCGCCGTTGTCGTTGTGGCCGTCGTGCCAGTCCCGCGACGCGACGATCAGGTCGTATTCGTCGCCGTGAGAGTCCAGATAAGCCGTGATCTTGCCGGCGACGGCGTCGCCACCNNGCGGCGTGTGATGGCGCTCGTCAGGCGAGTGCCTCGACGAAGCCGACTGTGCTCGCGGCGACGCGCTGCGGCACACCGTCGAACGCCTCGGCACGGCTCTCAGAGCCCATGTAGGTGCGCTCGAGGTCGAGGAACGCCGCCTCGTCGCCCTCGGCGCTGACCGCCCAGACGAACTGGTTCCGCTCGCGCAGCGCGTAGGCGAACTCGATCGCGAACCCCGCTGCGGGCCGTACCCGGGGCATCCACTGCTTCCACCAGGCCAGGAAGGCGTCGAACTCGCCGTCGACGATTGTGTAGGTGCGCAGCTGAATGGTCTTCACCCCTCCAGCTTGGCACGCCGGTCGTCAGCCCTCGACGATCAGAGCAACCCAGCCGGTAGCGAAAGCGAGCGCCGCGACGCCGGCCATGAGAAACGTCAGCCGCACGAGCACGCGAACCGCCGGGGACCCCGGAGACACACGCATGCGATTCTGCCATCCCACCCGATATTCGATGTCCGCCATATCGCGGCCGCCGATGATCCGGAGGTCGTGCGCGTTCAGCGGCGCCTCGTTCACGGTGCCCTGGTCATCGAACCAGCGCACCAGCGCACCCTCGTGGGTGTGCTCCACGACCGCTCGGGCCGACGCCCAGGTGCCGTCCGCGACCCAGGCGACGAGGGCGAGGAACGCCAGCCCGATCGCACCGAGACCGCCTATCCACGNNTGCCTCGAGCACCGCCGTTGCCATTCCTGCCCCCACCATCGTTTCCGCCACCCCCACCATCGTTCCCGTTGCCGCCGTTGCCGCCATTGCCGCCATTGCCGCCGCCGTCCCCGCCGTTGCCCGTGCTGCCGTCCTCCCTATCCGGCTCGGGCTCGACCGGCATCCGCTCCTCGGTGGGGGCAGTGGGCACACTCTCGGACGGAGGCGGCAGGAGCGCCTCGAGATCTGCCCGCACGAGATCAAGGGCAGCCTGAATCGTCGCTGCGCGCTCGTCGGTGACCTCACCCCGCGCCCGCGCCTCGTCGAGCGCGATCTGCAGAGAATCCAGTTCGGCGAGCGCACCGGCGATGTCCCCCGTGGCGGCGATCTCCGCGACCGACACGACCATCGACTGCAGACGCGCAGCGGATCCGGCCGAAAGGCCATCGCTCGCAGGAGCACAGCCGGTGACCAGCAGCACTCCGAGGATGACCGCCGTGAGCCATCCGCCCCGCCTCATCGAATCACCCCGCCGCACAGAATCACCGCCCCGCCTCATGAGGTCACCGCCTCGCGTCATGGGGTCACCGCCTCGAGTAGTTCTTGCAGACGGGTGTCGAGCGGCTCGCCGGTCTGGGGCAGGTCAGGTTGCTCGGCGTCGGTCGGGAGCGTCGACGTCCAGATCGAGATCCCCAGCACGACCGCGACGACCAGCGCCACGGACGTCAGGGCCCAGGTCATCGGCGTCCACCGGCGACGAGCAGCGGCATCAGAGCCGCGGTCGGTCCGGCTTCGCAGACCCTCCGCACGCGCGGCCGGATGCACCGGGATCGCCGGATGCGTCGGGCCCGTCGGCTCCACCGGGCCCGTCGGCT
>DMUE01000202.1 GCA_003476465.1 Microbacterium sp.
TACGGCCCTGGCCCGGTGCGGCTCTCAGGCGCGTTCGAGTGCCGTGTCGATCAATTCCGTGATCAGCTCCGCATACGTCATCCCGGACGCTATCCAGCACTTCGGAAACATCGAGATCGGCGTGAACCCAGGCATGGTGTTCAGTTCGTTCACGACGAGTCCGTCGTCCGTCAGGAAGAAGTCCACGCGGGCCAGACCGCGGCCGTCCACGGCGTCGAACGCGCGCACGCCCAGCGCCTGGATCGCCTGGATATCGGAGGCCTCGAGCTCGGCCGGGCAGCGAACATCGACGCCGTCACCGCCTAGGTACTTGCCCGCGAAGTCGTAGAACTCGCGAGTCGTCAGCACGACCTCACCGGGCAGCGAGGCGCACGCCGTGGATCCGCCGCGTCCCTCGAGGACCCCGACCTCCACCTCGCGCCCGACGAGCGCCGACTCGATGAGCACCTTGTCGTCTTCGGCGAAGGCCAGCGCCAGGGCCGCGTCCAGCTCCCCTGCGTGGTGCACCTTGGAGACTCCGACGCTCGAGCCCGCGCGCGCCGGCTTGACGAAGAGGACCTCGCCGAGGGCCGCCGCATCCGCGCGCACACCGGCGGGGTCGCCCTTCCACCGCGATCGCCGCACGGTCACCCAGGGCGCGACCGGAACACCCGCAGCCTGCAAAGCGATCTTCATGAAGTGCTTGTCCATGCAGAGCGCGGAGTCGAGCACGCCACCCCCCGCGTAGGGCAGTTGCAGCGTGTCGAGGAAGCCCTGGATTGTGCCATCCTCTCCGTGCAGGCCGTGCAGAATCGGCAATACCACGTCGACAACCCCGAGATCCGCGTGTTCGCCGCCGCTGTGACGCACCCGCAATGCGCGATCGCCGCCGCCCTCGGGCCAGACGATCCTCGTGCCGTTGTCGATCACTTCGGGAAGCCGGTCAGCCTCGAGCGCGAACTTGTCGGGATCGTCGTCCTCGAGCACGAAGGCCCCGGTGCGGGTGATGCCGATCGGGATCACCCGATACCGTTCGCGATCAATCGCGCGCAGCACCCCGCCCGCCGTTGCGGAGCTGATCGCGTGCTCGCTGGAGCGACCGCCAAAGAGCACCGCCACCGCCGGTCTGTGCATTCTGCGTCCTCTCACCCCTGGGGGTGTCATCGTCGGTGGTCAGGTGCGGCCCGATCTGCTGCGGTTTCATCGTGCCGTCCAGCACCCGCTTGACCTGCTCCACGATCGGCATCTCGACGCCGACCTCTTTGGCCAGCTGGAGCACGGGAGCCACAGAAGCGAGTCCCTCGGCCGTCTGCTGCATCTGCTTCACGACGTCCTGAAACGAGTATCCCTGACCGAGCAGTCGGCCCGCCGTGTTGTTGCGCGAGAGCGGCGACTGGCATGTCGCGATCAGATCGCCGAGACCCGCGAGGCCCTGCAGGGTTTCGGGATGTGCCCCGTACGCGACCGCGAAGTCCGTCATCTCGACGAGGCCGCGGGTGATGATCGATGCCTTCGTGTTCTCNNCCGTTCCGAGCCCGGCGGGCAACGGCGTCCGCCGTCTCGTGACTGGTCGAGGAGATAACCGCGGCGGTAGGCTGCTCGCGGGCGATCTCGAGCGCGAGGTTGGGACCGGAGGCCACCGCGATCCGACCGGGATCGCACGCGAGCTCCTGTTGGATGACCTGGCTCATGCGCATGCCGGAGCGGCGCTCAACGCCCTTCATCAAGCTGATCAGGAGGGCATCGTTGTCGGCGACGATCGGCCGGACCGCCTTGAGGCTCTCGCGGAGCGCCTGACTCGGCACCGAAAAGTAGATCTGCTGCGCTCCGGCCAGGGCCTCGGAGAGGTGGGGGGTAGCCGTCATGGATCGCGGCAGGTTGATCCCCGGCAGGTATCCGCTGTTGCGCTTTCCCTCAGCTATCTCGTGCGCGAGTTCGGGGCGACGCGCCCACATGGTGACCGCGGCACCACCATCAGCGAGGATCTTGCCGAAGGTCGTCCCCCAGCTGCCCGCGCCGATGACCGCGACCTTGGGGCCTTCGGGGGCTCTACGACTCAAAGCGACCGGTTTCCTTCTGTGCGTGCACGGCGGGGTTCCAGCGCACGGGCGGCGCTGTGGCATCGCGCAGGTCTTCGAGCAGCGCCGCGATCGCGTTCATCAGCCGCTCCGTCGCCTCGACGAGCGCCGCCGACTGGCGCTCGCGTCCGGCGAAGTCCGACAGATCGATCGGGTCACCGATCATGACTTCGACCGGCTTGCGCGGCGGCCAGAAGCGCAACCTGCCCCCGTAGCGCGGCATGATCTCTTGCACACCCCAGTGAGCGACCGGGATGAGCGGCGCTCCCGACTCCAGCGCCAGTCGCACAGCCCCCGTCTTGCCGCGCATCGGCCATAGTCCGGGGTCGCGGGTCAGGGTGCCTTCCGGGTAGACGATGACGCCGCTGCCCGACGTGGCGAGGCGTTCGGCCTCCGAGAGGGTCGACCGGGAGGAGGGCGAGATCGATCCGCGGGACACGGGGATCATGCCCACCGCCCTCAACGCCCAGCCCACCACCGGAACGCGCAACAGGCTCTCTTTCACGAGGAACCGTGGGGCACGACCGATGTCCCATACGGCGACGGCCACGATCAATGGATCGAACTCGCTGTAGTGATTCGGGGCGAGCACGAACGCCCCGGTGGTCGGGATCTTCTCCGCGCCACGGATCCGGGTGCGGGCGAGGTACTTCGTGACGGGAACGACGATGGCGGCGAGCGGCCAGAAGAGGCTCGGACGGGTCGTCTCTGTCGAACGCGGACGTGTGGCGCTCACCGCTCAGCCAACGATGTCGAAGTCGGCGCCGAGCGCGGTCAGTTTGTCGAAGAACTTCTCGTAGCCACGGCTGATGATGCCGACGCCGGAAACCCGGGACTCGCCCTGAGCGGCGAGGGCAGCGACGACGTAGGAGAACCCGCCGCGCAGGTCGGGCACCTCGATCTCCGCCCCGGTCAGGGGCGTCGGACCGTTGATGACGGCGGCCTGTTCGAGCGCTCGACGCGGCACACGGCGGGCGCCGCCCTCGAGTCCGTGGTGGTGCACCACGATGTCGGCGCCCATCTTGACCAACGCCTGGGTGAACCCGAGGCGATTCTCGTACACCGTCTCGTGGACGGTGGACTCGCCCTCCGCCTGCGTCAGCGCCACGATGAGGGGCTGCTGCCAGTCNNCGGACGAAGATCTCGCCGTCGGTCGCGAGCGCCGCGCAGGCCCAGGACACAGCCTCGTTGCGGTCGAAGATCGAGCGGTGGTCGTAACCGCGCAGCGTGTCGACGCCCTCGATCAGGATGACGCGATTGGGCTCATACGAGATGATCGCGCCCATTTTCTGCAGAACGGCGATCAGGTCCATGATCTCTGGCTCGATCGCGGCGTTCTTCAGCTCAGTGATGCCCTTCGCCTTGACGGCCGTGAGCAGCACCTGCTCGGTCGCCCCCACGCTCGGGTAGGGCAATTCGATGTTCGCACCGTGCAGCCCGTTCGGAGCCGTGATGCGGATCCCCTCGTAGCTCTTGTCGACGATGGCGCCGAACGCNNCACCGTGACGCCGTGCACCTCGAGCAGCGATCGCACGACGGCGACGTCGCTCAGTTCGGGGACGTCGCGCAGGATGCTGGGGGTCTCGCCGAGGAGCGCGGCCACCATCGCCTTGGTGACCAGGTTCTTGGCGCCCTTGACCTCGATCGTGCCCTCCAGCGGCCGGCCCCCGCGGATAGCAAGCACCTCCGCACTCACTTTCGCGCCCCGTCCCGGCCCCGACCGCTTGTTGCCCGCGGTGTCGTTCAGGAGTGTGGTCATGAGGTGCAGCCTTACTGTGCGGGAAGCGGCGGCACCGGTAAAGTGCGTGGCCTCCAGGATTCGCGTCGCGCTTCGTAGGCGGCGATCTTGTCTTCGTTCCGGAGAGTCAGCCCGATGTCGTCGAGCCCCTCCAAGAGACGCCACCTAGTGTAATCATCGATCTCGAAAGGGACCCGCATATCGGCGATCACCGCCTCGCGCGCCTCGAGATCGACCGTGATCTGCACTCCGGGGTGCGCCTCGATCACAGCCCACATGCGCTCGATATCGGTCTCCGAGACCACACCTGTGAGTAGGCCTTGCTTTCCCGCGTTGCCCCGGAAGATGTCTGCGAAGCGCGGACTGAAGATGACCGCGAAGCCGAAGTCACGGAGCGCCCAGACGGCGTGCTCGCGACTCGAGCCCGTACCGAAGTCGGGTCCGGCGACGAGGACGGATGCTCCCCGGTACGCGGGCTGGTTGAGCACGAATTAGGGATCTTGACGCCATGACGCGAACAGGGCGTCCTGGAAACCCGTCTTGGTGACGCGCTTGAGGTAGACCGCGGGAA
>DMUE01000022.1:0-4966 GCA_003476465.1 Microbacterium sp.
AGCTGTCCGCGCAGGAGGAAGGCCGCGTCGAGGAGTTCGCCATACACGTCGAGCTGCGGCTGATCCCAGGCTCCGTTGCCCACACGCACCGGCGCGCTCCCCCGCCAGCCCCTCAGGTGCGGCAAATGCCGCTCAGTCAAGTCCAGTTCGGCGCCGACACCGAACATGATCTGCAGGTGCTGCTCCGGCAGCGAGGCCGCGCCCGCATCCGCCATGAAGGTGAAGAATTCCTGCGCCTCATCGGGACACGCGGCTACCCAGAGCGCCTGCATCGTGAAGCTGGCGTCGCGCACCCAGGAGTAGCGGTAGTCCCAGTTTCGTTCGCCGCCGACCACCTCGGGAAGGGAGGTCGTGGCGGCGGCGATGATGGCTCCCGTGGGCTGGTAGCTCAGCGCCTGCAGCACGCGTCCTGAATGGTGGACCAACTCCTGCCACGGTCCCCGGTAGGTCTGGTGGAGATCGGACCACGCCCGCCAGGCGTCGATCGTCTCGGCCATTGCCACCTCGATCGCCGACTCTGAGTACGCCGGCGGTGCGGGCTGGTCGATCGGCGCGAACTGCATCGCAAGGGCCGCAGACTCGCCCTCCACGAGGGCGAACCGCGCCGTCACCGCGGTGACGGACACCGTCATCGGGAGGGTCGTGGACAGGATCAGCCGCCCCAGGCCGCCTTCCATTGCGACACCGCCGGCGATGGGGTCGAACGTCGGGATCACGAGCCCGTAGGCCGGCCGCGGCCGGAATTCCATGGCCAATGACACCCGCCCGCTCGTGCAGCGGATTGTCCTGAGCAACGTGTGCGGCGCGTCTTCGCCGAGCCGGTGGGGATCCGACGCCGGCCCGAGTTCCATCGCTTCGGTGATCTCGAACGTTCCGGAGTCCGTGCAGTAAGTGCTGCGCAACACCATCGTGCCGTGGAGGTATTCGCGCGAAACCGCGTCACCCGCAGGATCGGCGGGCCGAATCCACCAGTGGCCGCCTTCGTCATCGAGCAGCGACGCGAACACCGACTCGCTGTCAAATCGGGGAAAGCACAACCACGCGACGCAGCCGTCCCTTGTCACCACAGCAGCGGAGTGCCGGTCGGACAGCAGCGCGTGATCACTGATCGCAAGTGTGCTCATCGCCTGCTTCTATCCGTTGGCCGCTCAATGGCTTCGGCGGCACCGGCGTTGGCTCGATTGCGGTCGAGTTCGCCGGAGCGTGCGGACAGCATGATCCGAAATGCCCGGGGACCATGGATGCGGGCGTACCAATGCAGCAGGTCGGGCATGACGCCTCCGAGATCGGTGCCTTGCGGCAAGAGTGCCCGGCGCTAGTCAGTGACGCGCACTTCCTTCCAGAAGGCGACGTAGTTGGCGAACTCGCCGAACCGCTTCACGGAAGCGGGAAGCGGTTCGGGATACGACCATGCCCGATCTTCCAGCACCAGGTCTCCATCGCGAACCGTCATGTACTGGCACGCGCCCTTGAGCGGGCAGGAGTACGGCGTCGGGCTGAGCGAGACATGCTCGAAGTTCACGCGCGACGGCGGAAAATACCAGTTCCCCTCGATCGAGAGCAGCTCCTCGCGGGGTGCTTCTGCCAGGATCGTGTCACCGAGTACGGCTTTCATTTTCTTCTCCCATCATGACCGTCCTCTGACGATCGGAATCACCGTAGCCACGGCATCCATCGCCAGACGGTGAAGCAGATCACACTTCCCGTCGGGGCATCTGTGATCTGATCGAAAGCGCGATCGAGGCCGGGCCGATGTCGTCGGCACCGGACCGAGCTGGGAGAGGATGTGGCGATGAGGTTGCTGGAGATGCTTCGCGAGTGGGAGCTTGAGACTCGACCGATCCACCCGGCCAGCCGAGCAGCCCTCGAGCGCCGGTGGGCGGAACTGCCCGAGCATGTCCAGACACCGAATCAGCTGCTCGGCCGAAGCGCGATCGGCTGCGAGGGAACGCACGGGGTCTTCCCGAAGTGCGATCTGACCTGCTCGCCCTGCTATCACTCCGCGGACGCGAACAAGGTGCGCGTCGACGGAGAACACACGCGCGGGCAAGTCGACGCACAGATGCAGCTTCTGCATGAGCTGCGGGGTCCGCGTGCTCACGCTCAGTTGATCGGCGGTGAGGTGAGCCTGCTCTCGGCGGATGACCACGCGGCAGCGCTGCAGACGATGCGCCGTCACGGGCGCGAGCCGATGTCGATGACACACGGCGACTTCGACGCGGACTACCTGCGCGACGTGGTCCTCGACGCAGACGGCGTCCCACGGTTTGACCGCGTGTCGTTCGCGGCGCACTTCGACTCGTTGATGCGCGGCCGACGGGGTGCGGTCAGGCCGCGATCGGAGGCGGAGCTCGACCCCTTCCGCGCCAGGTTCGCACAGATGTTCGTCGATCTCGAACGCGATCACGGCGTGCGATCGTATCTGGCGCACAACATGACGGTCACGCCCTCGAATCTCGGAGAGGTGGCGTCGACCACGCGTGCAGTGCTCGACATGCCCTTCGACATGCTCTCGTTTCAGCCGGCCGCTTTCGTGGGCGACGATCGCCGTTGGAAGGAGGACTTCACCGAGGTCTCGATCGACCGTGTCTGGGAGAGAATCGAAGAGGGCGCCGGGCAGAGGCTGTCCTGGCAGGGAACCCAGTTCGGTGATCCGCGCTGCAACCGCTATGCGACCGGTCTGCGAGTGGATGGCCGTTTCGTGGCGTTGGTCGACGCGGCTGATCCGCGGGATCGCGCCGCGCGGGATCGGCTGCTCGCACATCATGGCGGGATGATTTTCGGCGGCACGAGCAAACCGGTCCTGATGACGAAGATCATTCGTGCCGTTGCACGTCATCCTCTCGATGTCGGGGTGCTGGTCGCGCACGTCCGCCGGATGGTGCGGCGAGCCGGCGGGCTCTCCCGTGTGTTCAGCGCCGCGCGCCGCCGGCGCATCCGCTCATCGAGCTTCGTCGTGCACAATTTCATGGATGCTGCGCAGGTGGCGCCGGCGTGGGAGCTGATGGAGCGTGGAGCGCGCAGCGACGATCCGCTGCTGCGTGAGACCCAGGAGCGCTTGGGCGCGTGCATGTACGCAATGAGCCACCCCGGGACGGGCCGACTGGTGCCCGCTTGCGTTCAGCATTCGGTGCTCGACCCGGCCGAGAACATCGAACTGCGTCGCATGCTGCCCCTCCTGGCGGGGTCGTCGATCACGGCACGCCCGTCGGGTCTCACCGAGGTACGACCGACGGGGCGCCCGGAGCGAAGCAGACTCTGACGGTCCCGCCGACCTCGACTGCCGCGCCCGGCGGTACGTCGACGACGAGTTCCGCAGTCCCGCGGCGCAACGTCAGTTCGCGCCGCGCACCGGCCCGGACGATGTCGGTCACCGTCCCGGTGTAGGCGGGGTTGGTCGCGGTTTCGCCGTCGGCGAGCACTCTTATCGCTTCGGGTCGGACCACCAGCACTCCCGGGCCGACGACCGTTCCGGGCTCGACGGGCACTCGCCCGAGGTCTGAGGCGTGCACGCCTTCCTCCACTGTGCCGTCGATTGCGTTTCGTCCTCCCATCAGACGCGCGACAGCGAGGCTTGCGGGCCGATGGTATATCCGATCGACGGTGTCGTGCTGGAGCAGGGTACCGTCCTCGACGACCGCGATCCGATCTGCGACGGCGGCGGCCTCCTCGCGGTCATGGGTGACCAACACCACGGTCGGGGGCAACTCGGGCTGGAGGCGGTTGAGGAGCTCGTGCATGTCGCTGCGCAGAGCAGGATCAAGAGCGCTGAAGGGCTCGTCCAACAGCAGGATTGTGGGCCGCGACGCGAGTGTGCGGGCGATCGCGATCCGCTGCTGCTGACCGCCCGAGAGTGTGGAGACGGGCCGCGATCCGAAGTCCGCCAGCTGAACGAGAGCGAGGTATGCGCGTGCGCCGTCTCGGGCCGCACGTCGTGATGCTCCTTGTGCGCGCAGGGGAAACGCAACGTTGTCGAGCACGTTCAGATGAGGGAACAGCAGCGGCCGCTGAAAGACCATCCCGATGCCACGGCGCTCAGGAAGGGTTCCCGTCACGTCGCGGCCGTTCAGCAGGATCTGTCCGTCGCTCGGGTCTTCGAGCCCAGCGATGATTCTGAGCAGAGTGCTCTTGCCGGAGCCGCTCGGACCCAGGATCGCCGTGCGAGTTCCGGTCAGGATGTCGAGATTGACACCAGTCAGGGCTGGAACCGAATGGGACTCGTACTCCTTGGTCACAGACTGGAGGGTGATGGCGGCGATCATCGTGCTCCTTTCGCCGGCGTGCGATCACGACCGAGGATGAAAAGCAGTGCGAGGGGCGGCACGATGGCGGCGAGCGAGAGCACAGCGACCATGGCGTCGTTGCCCACACCGCTTGCGGCGGAGGCCGTGATCAGTGGAAGGGTGACGATCTGCCCCCCGCCGATCATCACCGTCACAATGTAGTCGCTCCACGCCACGAGGAACGCGAGGAACGCAGACCTGGCCAGCGCCGGTGCGAGCAGCGGGACATGCACCCGCCAGAGGACGTGCGCTCGTGTCGCGCCGAGGGTGCGCGCCTCGTCTTCGTAGCCCACATCATGGGCGGCGTACGCTGCCCTCATCGAGAAGACCGTGTACGGCATTGCCATCGCCACCAGCACGAGCGCCAGCCCCACCAGCGCGGGGACTTGTGCGCGAAGCAGCAGGACATTCATGCCGAGGGCCGCCGCGAACGGGGGCAGCAGGATCGGTGCGAACAGCACCGCGCTGAGAGTTCGCGGCATCGGCGCCCATCCGAACGCGAGTGCTCGTCCGAGGATTGCGCCCAGCGGTGTCGCGATTGCGGCGACGACTATGCCCAGCCCGAGGGACCTGCCGAATGCGGCGACTCCGCCTTGCGAGAGCGCGGAGGACAGCCCCGCAAAGCCCCACTCCGTCGGCAGCGGAGAGGGGAAGCGCCAGGTGTCGGCGGCGGACCAGAGCAG
>DMUE01000022.1:5023-5286 GCA_003476465.1 Microbacterium sp.
ACCGCGACCGCGGCTGCAGCGGGACGCGCCGTGAGGCTGACCTCGCCATACAGACGAACGGCCATCACGGAGAGGGGTTCGGGGTACGTGCGGCCGAGCAGCCACGCCACCTCATATGATCCCAGGACGTAGACGAAGCCGATCGTGCCCGCGATGATGATCGACGGTCGCGCGAGCGGGAGCATCACAAGGCGCACACGCGCGCCGCGCCCCGCGCCCAGCAGGGCCGCTGTCTCATCGAATCGTGCGACGCGAGTGAGAAG
>DMUE01000022.1:5299-18914 GCA_003476465.1 Microbacterium sp.
CACGCCGGAGTCTGCCAGCAGCAGCCCGATGGCAGCCGCACCGAGCAGGTGTGGAACGGTGACGGTGGCGGCGCTCAGCCCGAGCAGTGCGCGTGAGGTCCACCCTCCCGACAAGATGAGAAGTGCGACGGTCGTTCCGACGAGCACGGCGATCGTGGAGGATGCCGTAGCGATGCCTAACGAGAGTGCTGCGGCCCGGGGTGCGTCGGCGGCGAGGTTCTCGTACGCCGCCGTCGAGAAGGTGGGCGGACCGACGAACGGTAGGAGACCGAGGCTCTGGAGGGCCGTCGAGGTCACACCGCCGGCGACGACGATTGCGGCAGGGGCGGCGGCGGCCCCGACCAGGAGCGCGGAGCGACCGTGTTTCATCGACCCGCAGGGATGCGGGTTCGCCAGCCCTCGTCCAGTGCGGGAACCCACGCTGCGGCAAGCTCCGGGTTCGCGTTTTGCGAGAGTACGTCGAAGGGTGGCACGACGGGCGACTCGGGCAGCGCCGCGAAGTCCNNCGCGCTCGTGCTCCGTCAGCGCGTCGTAGTCGAGCACGGTGAACTGCCCCCAGGTCGACGGATCCGCCTTGGTCACCTGCTGCGAGACAGTCAGCGCGGTGTCGGCGACGACCATCGCACCGGCTCTGTCACCTGCGTTGGCCGGGATGCCGAGGAAGCTCGCATTGCCCAGAGTGCCCTCGTCGATCTGCAGAACCTTTGTGCCGGGCGGGTAAGTGCCCTGGGCGACGAGCTCGGTGAGTGTTGCCGGCCCGTAGGTCATCGTGAAATCGACCTGGCCGTCGGCGTAGAGCTGGTTCAATTGCTCCGAGTCGGCCGGGTAGGTTTCACCGCCGCGCCAGAGGAACGGAGCCACATTGTCGAGGGCATCGTAGAGATCCGGTGTGAGCTCCGCGAACGCGGCTGGGCTGTACTCGGCGGGAACGTTCTCGTGCCCGCCGGAGACACTGTACAGCGCATGCCGGACGAAGGCGGAGCCGGTGAAGTCAGGTGGTGCCGGGTACGTGAATCGCCCCGGGTGTTCGCGAGCCCAGGCGAGGAGCTCGGCGATCGATGCCGGCGGGTCGGTGACAACATCCGAGTTGTAGGCGAAGGTGAACTGGGCTTTGCTCCAGGGTGCTTCGCAGCCATCGACGGGGGTGCCGAAGTCTTCGGTGAGCAGGGGGTCGGTCGCAGACACATTAGCCATGCTCGGCAGCATGCTCGTCCAATCGCACAGCCACGCGTCTGCCTCGATGCCGGTGCGGAAGTTGTCGCCGTTGACCCAGACGAGATCGACTGCGCCATCATCGGCGCGGCCCGCCTGCAGTTCGGTCAGGACCCGGTTAAGCGCCTCTCCGGTATCGGCGATGGGGACCCGGTTGAGCGTGACGCCTCTCGCTGCGACCGCGGGAGCGAGCAGATCGTCGATGTACGCGTTGCCCTGTTCATCGCCTCCCCACATCCACAGGTCGACCGTCTGCCCCTGCGCCTCGGCCAACACGGCGTCCCAATCGGCGAAACTATCGCTCGAGGGAGCCGGCGCGGCGGCTGCACACGACGTGAGAGTCAGGACCGCAGCCATTGCACCGGCGATGAATCCCATCCGCTGGAATCGGTGGCGCTGGCGCAGGGGTGTCATGTGAGCAAGCGGCACAGGGGGTCCTTCAGTCGGCTGCGGGGGTCACGTGCAACGGTACGGTGCGCGCGATGGGTCGCACGGTGATCCATCACACAGTCCGACCTGGCTGCTCTGCCTACGATGGGGATGATGCAGCGGCTGACACGAGGGATGAGATTGCGGGTGGCGATGCTGCTGGCGTTCGCCATCGTCACCACTGCCGCCGCGCTCCTGGTGCCCTTGCCGGGGATCGATCAGGTGCGCGCATCCGCGGCGGAGGGCGGCATCGGGGCGGCCGCGATCTTCTCGGCCGGATACGCCGTGGCCTCGCTCACGCCGATTCCCAAGAACGTGGTCAGTATTGCGGCGGGCGTGGTCTGGGGCCCGGCGGTCGGTTTCGCGCTGGTCTACCTGGGTGCTCTTCTGGGAGCGACGCTGGCCTTCGCTATCAGCCGAGTTCTCGGTCGGGACGTCATCGAACGGATGACCGGAGCGCGGGCGGCCAAGGTGCACGTGATGCTCAGCGAGCGGGGCTTCGCTGCCGTTCTCGGTGCGCGTCTGATTCCCCTGATGCCGTTCACGGTCCTCAACTACACGGCGGGCTTCACGAGTGTCAGGATGCGGGACTACGCGCTCGGCACGATGCTCGGGATGATTCCCGGAACGCTCGCCTACGTCGCCGTCGGCGCATACGGCATCACGCTGCAGTGGCCCTTCTTCGTCGCGATGGGTGCGCTCGGGGTGCTCACCGTCGCGGGCGCCGTCTACGCTGCGCGCGTAGGTGTGCGAACTCGCGCCGCTGCTGCGGGGGCACGGGAGCACCGGGGTGTTGAACAGTCGTGATCGACGAGCAGGTTCGCCGTGTCATCGCCAGGCCCGTGCAGTGGGCGGCAGGTGTGCTGGATGTGAGTTGGATCACCCCCAACGGGCTCACGTTGGTGGGAATGACGATCGGCTTGGCGAGCGCGGGGCTGGCCGCCGCGCAGCTGTGGATCCCGGCACTGATCGCCTGGCTGGCCTGCCGCGTCTTCGACGGGCTCGACGGCGCGCTTGCCCGGCGACGCCGCAGTGCTGAGCAACCGGACCATGGGAGTGAAGTCGGTGGGTTCCTCGATATCATCGCCGACTTCGCGGTCTACGGCGCGACGGTCTTCGGTGTCGCAGTGGGAGCGTCGAACGGATTCGATGCGCCGTGGTGGCCGTTCCTTCTGGTCTTGCTCGGGTATTACCTGAATGGAGCAGCGTTCCTGGCGTTCTCATCGATCGCCGAGCGGACAGGCCGGCAGATCGAGGACGGACGGGCGCTGTCGTTCCTGGGTCGTATCGCCGAAGGGAGCGAGACGATCGTCGTGCACAGCCTGTGGCTGATCCTGCCGTGGTTCGCATGGCAGATTGCGCTCGTGTGGGCGGGGTTCGTCCTCGTCAGTGCCGCTCAGCGGGTCGTCAGCGCTGTTCGCATCCTTCGCTGATCACCGCACGACGGCCGCGCGTATCGCGGCCAGGCTTCGTACGGCCGCGGCGGTGACCCCACGGCTGAGCCGATGGCGTACATCGGCGACGGCCGCGTTCCAGAGCGGGTCGTTGAACGTCGGGTACGGGTGGGTGGTCCCGGCGAGCGTGCTGGTGGACAAGCGCGCCTTGACCGACACCGCCAATTCGCCCACGGTCTCGCCGGCGCGCGGACTGACGATGGTGCCCCCCAGCACACGACCTCGCCGGTCGACGACGATGCGCGTGTAACCGGCCGTGGCGCTGTCGGTGATCGCGCGGTCAGAGTGACGGTGGTGCAGCGTGACGACCCGATGGTGGCGGGGGTCGGCATCCTCTGCCTGGAGTCCGACGGTCGCGACCTCGGGAGACGTGAAGGTGACACGGGGCACAACGCGGCTCTCGACCTTTCGCCGCAGACCGAGAATGGCGTTCGTCGCGGCGACACTGCCGTTCACCCCCGCTGTGTGGGTGAATTTCGGCAGGCCGGTCACGTCGCCGGCAGCCCAGATCCGCGGGTTCGTGGTGCGCAGGCGGTCATCGATGCGCACATACCCCGCGGAATCGAGGCTCACTCCCGCACGGTCGAGCGAAAGGGTGTCGGTGTACGGCTCGCGCCCCAGCGCCGCGAGCAGAGCATCGAACTCGAGGGTGCTGCCGTCATCCAGGATGAGTCGTCCCGAATGGCCGTCCTCCGGCTGCACCGACCTGACCGTTCTCCCTGTCAGCACCGTCACGCCGTCGTCATGTAGCGCATCGTGCACGATGCGGCTGGCGTCTTCCTCTTCCTTGGGGAGGATGCGGCTGCCGCGGTGAACGATCGTGACACGAGAACCGAGGCGGGCCATCGCCTGTCCCAACTCGCAGCCGATCGCCCCGCCGCCGAGTACGACGAGCCGGCGGGGCAGGTCATCCAGGTCCCAGAAGTCTTCGCTCGTTCGTACGCGCATGCTGTCCGTGCCGGGGATGTCCGGCAGGACCGGAGACGTGCCGGTCGAGATGAGGGCTTGACGAAAGCGAATTTCGATGCCCTCGACATCCAGGGTCCTCTTCGACGTGAACGATGCCGTCCCCATGAGTACGTGAACGCCGTCTGCCTCCAGAGCATCCTGCGAGTCGACGGGCGCAATCGTCTGGATGGCGCGCTCCACCGCCCCGCGCGCTGCGGAAAACGAAGCGCCATCCAGATGGGCGGCTCGCTGGTGGCCGACGCGGCCCGCCGCGGCCACGTCGTGGGCGTACCCGATGAGAGCTTTCGACGGCACACATCCCGTCCACAGACAATCGCCCCCCAGACGTCCTCGTTCGACGAGGAGCACCTGTGCGCCGAATCCGGCCGCAGTCTTGCTCGCCACCAGTCCGGCGCTCCCTCCGCCGATCACGACCAGGTCCCACGTCTTCGAATCCGGCATCGACGTCCTTTCGTCTGAGCGGAATGCACCGCTCGCTCTGTCTAGTCTCCCGGGCCGGCGATGTCTGTGTTCTCGCACACTGACATCTCGCCCGTTGNNAACTCGAGGCCGCTGGGTGGCCGCTCCTGGACGACTTCGCCGGTGAGGCAAGCGTTCGCGCGCTTGCCGTAGAGGGACGTCAGATCCTCACATACTGAAAGGTGTGACCCAGGGCACAGACGGCCGCTGTGTCGTCTCTTAGATTGGGGGGCATGAGCACACCCTCGCGACCTCCCGCCACGTATGACGATCTTCGCGCCGTCTTCGTCAACTGCACGCTCAAGTGCAGCCCCGACCTCAGCCACACACAGGGCCTGATGGACCGGAGCATTGCTTTGATGAGAGCCCAGGGTGTCGCCGTCGAGAACATCCGCTTCGTCGATCACCAGATCGCAAGCGGCGTGTATCCCGACATGCGCGAGCACGGCTGGGAGCACGACGCCTGGCCGGACGAGGTGTGGCCCAAGATCGCCGCCACCGACATCCTCGTCGTCGGCGGTCCGCTGTGGCTAGGCGACAACGCGTCGATCACCCGCCAGCTGATCGAACGCCTCTACGCGATGAGCGGGCTCTTCAACGACAAGGGCCAGTACCTGTACTACGGCAAGACCGGCGGCGCACTGATCACCGGCAATGAAGACGGCGTCAAGCACGCGGCGATGTCGATCTTGTACAGCCTGCAGCACATCGGCTTCACGATTCCGCCAGCCGCGGATGCGGGTTGGATCGGTGAGATCGGACCGGGGCCGAGCTACCTCGACGAGGGGTCCGGTGGACCCGAGAACGACTTCACGAACCGCAACACCACATTCATGACCTGGAATCTTATGCACACCGCGCGCATGCTGAAGGATGCGGGAGGGTTCCCCGCGTACGGCAACCTGCGTGGGGCGTGGAACGACGGGGAACGATTCGGCTTCGACGCGAATCCCGAGTACCGGTGAGTGATCGTCGCGCCTATGCTGCCGGCGCCGCGTACTACGACCTGCTCTCGGGAGAGCTCGTCTACCGGGCCGGCCGAGCCGCCGGTGTGAAGCTGCTCGACCTGCAGCCCGGTGACACGGTGCTCGACGTCGGCTGCGGAACGGGTTTGAACTTCGCCCACCTGGTCGATGCGGTCGGCGCGACCGGGCGAGTGGTCGGCGTGGACCGCAGCCCGGACATGCTCCGCGTCGCCCGCCGTCGCATCGCGCGGCGCGGCTGGGAGAGTGTGTCTGTCGTTCAGGTCGATGCGACCGAGTTCACTCTCGCCGACCTGGGTGGACGCCGGGTCGACGCGGCCCTTTCCACCTATGCGATGAGCGTGATCGACGACGCCGCCGCCGCGTGGGCGCGGATCCGCGCAGTGCTCAAGCCGAACGGGCGCGTGTGCATCGTCGACATGCAGGAACCCACCGGCGCGGCCCGCGTTCTTGCTCCGCTCGCACGTCTCGCCTGCACAATGGGCGGCTCCGACATCGACGCGCATCCCTGGAACCTGCTGGCGACCGCCGCCCCCGCGGTGCAGACCCGCTCGCTGCGCGGCGGGCACATCCAGGTGGTCGCGGGCACCGTTACGTAATGCGTCACTCCGACCGCGACGTCATCCTCTCCATGAGGACGCCGCGCAGGTCTGCAAGCGAGGGCGTGCCGGCGAACCGCCCTCCGACGCGGTAGATGCGGCACGCGAGGTCTTTCGTCAGACCGTCCGACGGGAACGCGTCGGTGCCGTCGACCAAGATCGTCGGCGATCCCGCAAAGGCAACGCGCCCGGCCTCGTCGGGGGTGGTGACCAGCGTGAACCGCACCGGGACGTCCTGCGCCCTCAGGTCTCGGAGGGCCGCAGCCACACGGGCGCCCGCCTCACGCCAGTTGGGGCAGTCCGCGATGTGCAGAATCTCGATCTCCATCGCCCCAGTCTGCGCCGGAACGGATGCGCGATCTGTGATCCAGGTCGCAGAACTCCCCGTCGAGCCCGGAATAGCGTCAGTCATCGACTCGTCACGGAAAGGACTATCATGACCACCTCATCACGCACCTCGCCCGCCACTCGAGCCTCAGGCGCGCGCGGTAGAGCATCGTTCTGGAGCCGCGTTCTCGCCGGACTCGTCGGCGGAGTCGCCGGCGGACTCGTCTTCGGCATGCTGATGGCGGTGATGGGCATGTTGCCCACGGTCGCCATGATGGTCGGCTCAGACGTCGCGGCCGTCGGTTTCGGCATCCACATGATGATCTCGATTGGAATCGGGCTCGGTCTCACGGTGCTGTTCGGCAACCTGCTGCTCACCACCTATGTGCGCGGCCTGCTGGTCGGTATGGTCTACGGCGCGATCTGGTGGGTGCTCGGACCGCTCGTGATCATGCCCTTGATGATGGGCATGCCGCTGTTCGCGATAGACACGACCGCGCTGTTCTCGTTCATGGGTCACATCGTCTACGGTGGCATCCTCGGCGTTGTGGCTGTCGCAATCCTGTCCCGCCGTCGATGATTGAGGAGTGCGCCATGGGAGTGACGACGGCACCGACCTCGGAGCGCCGCCCCTGGGCACCGAACAGTCGGGAGACCAACCCATTGCTGCCATCGAGCGACGAGCCCTTCAGCTGCCTCAGTGAGGTGGACCTGTTCGCCGACCTCACGACCGAAGAGATCGCCGCATTCGATCGCATGGCGCCACAGCGCACTTTCCGCAACGGCGAGCTGATCTTCAGCCAGGCCCAGCCCGTCACTGCGCTGTTCATCCTGAAGGCCGGTCGGGTGCGGATCTTCCGTGTGACCGAAGATGGCAAGGCACTCACGATGGCGATCCTCGAACCCGGATCGGTGTTCGGCGAGATGCTGCTGGTCGGCCAGCGAATGTACGACAACTACGCAGAGGCGATCGAGGAGACCGCGATCTGTCAGCTGGGTGTCGCCGAGGTCGAACGACACCTGCTGTCGGATCCGCGGATCGCAGTCCGCGTGTCGCGGCTGTTGGGCGAGCAAGTCGCTCGGCTCGAGGAACGGCTGACCGACCTCGCGCTCCGCCCCCTGCTGGCGCGAGTGGCGAGCACGCTCGTCCGTCTTGCGGAGTCGCAACGGCCGTCTCGTGCGGGCCATGTCACCATCCGTCTGACCCACGACCAACTTGCCGGACTGCTCGGGGCGACTCGCGAGTCGACCAGCAAGACCATGGCCGACCTGTCCGCCAGGGGGCTGATCCGCCAGGCCCGAGGCCGGATCATACTGCTCGATCTCGACGAACTGACGATCCTCTCCAAGCGGATGGCGTGAGATGAGTACGCCTCCCGGCGCTTCGGCGCGTATGCAGTTCGCCGGGTCACTCGGAGACACGCTCGCCGGACGCGTGGAGTTTCCCGCCGGTGAGGTTCGGGCGTTCGCGCTGTTTGCGCACTGCTTCACGTGCGGAAAGGACTCCGTCGCAGCCACCCGCGTCGCACGAGCACTGACCGACGCCGGAATCGCGGTGCTCCGTTTCGATTTCACCGGACTGGGTCAATCCGCTGGCGAGTTCGCCGATACGACCTTCTCGTCGAACGTCGGTGATCTGGTCGCGGCGGCCGACTACCTTCGTGAGACACAGGAGGCGCCGAGCCTTCTGATCGGGCACTCACTCGGCGGCGCCGCCGTGCTGACTGCCGCGCACCAGATTCCCGAAGTGCGCGCGATAGCCACGATCGGCGCGCCCGCCGACCCGACGCACGTTCTGCGCCTGCTCGAAGAGCACATCCCAGAGATCGAGTATGCCGGCGTCGCGTGGGTCGATCTGGGCGGTCGCCCGTTCGCGGTGCGCAGCGAGTTTCTGCGTGATATCGAGGAGCACCGCCTGCTCGACCGTGTCCGCAGGCTCGAGCACGCGCTTCTGGTGATGCACTCACCGACAGACCGGATCGTCCCCGTCGAGAACGCTCGTCAGATCTTCGACGCGGCACCGCACCCCAAGTCCTTCATCGCGCTGGACGGCGCAGACCACCTGTTGAGCAACCGGCAAGACGCGGAGTTCGCCGCCGCCATGATCGGAGCCTGGGCGAGCCGATATCTGCCCGACCGCGACTCTGCGCTCCAGACCACACCGCGCGCTGCCTCATCGTCGCCGGCGGAGGGCATCGTGCGCGTGTCTGAGAGTGGCCGAGGACCATACGGTCAACTCGTCACCACCGCTCATCACCGACTCACCGCCGATGAGCCCGAACCGATCGGTGTGGATTCCGGCCCATCGCCGTATGAGTATCTGCTCGCGGCTCTCGGATCGTGCACGTCGATGACGTTGCGGATGTACGCGCAACGGAAAGACTGGTCAGTGGGCCGAATTGCAGTGACTTTGAGCCATTCGCGGGTGCACGCCGATGACTGCGCGAGTTGCGAGGGCGGGAGCGGATTCGTCGATCATGTCGAGCGGACGATCACCATCGACGGGCCGCTTGCCGACGAGCAGCGCGGAGCGCTTCTGGCGATCGCCGACAAGTGTCCCGTTCACCGCACTCTGAAGGGCTCGGTCATTGTGAGCACCACCCTCGCTCCGACGGTGCGGGCGGATACCTAGGCAATACACTCCCTGGGAAAACTCGAAGCATCTGTGCATGGGCGGTGCGCGCAAATCACCCATGCCTGTGCGAGACGGCGCGTTCGTGCGCCCTTCGTCGTTCGTTCGATGGGGCTGAGGACAGCGTGAACGCGCGGTCATCTCACGACGACGGTCGTCGTGGCCAGCCGGGCGAGGACCTGCTGGCTCGTCGAGCCGAGGATGAAGCGCGCAACCCGGCCACGGCCGTGTGATCCGATCACGGTGAGCCGTGCGTGCGATGCCAGCCGGTTGATCACCGTGTCCGGGCTGTAGCTGCGTTCCACGATGCGTCGTACGTCCAGGTCGGGGTACATCTGCGGGATCCCGGCGAGCGAGATCGCCAAGGTCTCCTCGGTCAGTGCCTGCATGTTCTGCAGGTAGTCCTCGGGGTACGAACGCACACTGAGCGGGATGGCGACCGGCGACCAGGAGATCGCTGCCGTGAGCTGTTCCCCTGTGCGCTGTGCCTCGGCCGCGGCGAACGCGATCGCGAGTTCAGACACCTCCGATCCGTCGACGCCGACCACCACCCCGGTCCGCCCGGTCAGGTCCAGGTCGGGTACGACCGCGACCGGGCACAATGCACCCGCGGTGATCCGGATTCCGTGCGGTCCTCTCGCCGGCCCGAACTCAGGCCCCCGATAGTCGCTTCCGATGACCAGAAGCGCCGCGCCCTTCGAGGCCTCGATGAGCTGCTCCACGGGCTTGCCACGCTCAACTCGTGCCTCGGCCGGAACGCCGAGCGCGCGGACGCGCTCCGCCTCTCGCTCCAGCAGGCTCCGTGTCAACGGAAGGGCATCCTCGATGACTTCGCCCTCACCGACGACGCCGCCCTCGTCGCCCAATACGGATATCA
The DNA here is from genome assembly GCA_003476465.1 of Microbacterium sp. Lineage (GTDB taxonomy): Bacteria > Actinomycetota > Actinomycetes > Actinomycetales > Microbacteriaceae > Microbacterium. The sequence continues at coordinate 15,241 of DMUE01000022.1, forward strand.
GCTCGAGCCGATCACCGCGTGCGGCCGCTCTCTCAGCGGCCCAATCCACGGCCCGCTGCGAAGCGACCGCATCCGTCACGCCGACAATCGTCTTCTGTCCCATCGTGATACTCCTCCACTCGAAAACGGCATTGACCGACGCCCGCACACCCATCTTCGATTGGCGCCACGTCGTGCTGACCTGTTCCATCATCGGCTGTCGCGCACGCCTCAGGTAGAGACGGAAGTCCCTTTCAGGACTGTTGGCCCTACTCGCGGGCCGCTCGGGCATGCACAGTAGAGGGACAGAGGCCGCGCAGAAGAGACGGCCCCGGACGGGATTCGAAGCGAATCGGAATGGAGCAGAGAAGTGGATGACGGCCCGGATCTTCCACCTACAGTGCACGGTTCGAGCCACGATGATGAACGACGCGATGTGCGGGATCCATCCCTTCCACATCCAGATCGGGCGCCGGAACACCTCACCCACCACCCGGCCGCCGCGGCGGGCTCAGCGAACGACCCGCACGCTCATCCGGCCGCCGAGGTTCTCGAGGGCCTTGCGACCACCCGCGCGGGACTCGAGTCGCAGGAGGTCCAGCGGCGTCATGCGCACTTCGGCCCCAACAGTCTTCCCGAGCCTTCGACCGTGCACCCGGCGCTGCGGTTCCTCGCGCAGTTCAACAACGCCATCATCTACGTCCTCCTCGCCGCAGCGGTGATCAAGCTCGCGTCGCGCGACTACATCGACGCATCGGTGATCCTCGCGGTGGCGCTGATCAACGCCATCATCGGTTTCATCCAGGAGGGACAGGCGGAGAAGGCACTGCGCGGCATCCGAGGGATGCTGACTCCACAAGCGACGGTCAGACGCGATGGCGGGTGGCACGACATCGATGCCGCCGCACTCGTCCCAGGCGACATCATCCGGGTCCATGCGGGCGACCGTGCACCCGCCGACGCCAGGCTTGTCGAAGCCCGTGATGTCCGGGCGGATGAGGCGACACTGACGGGTGAGGCGGTGCCCGCCGCGAAGGACACCAGAACGGGGGAACACGACGAACCCGTCGGCGACCGGCACAACATGCTGCACGCAGGATCGGTCGTCGTCGGCGGACGAGCGGTCGCGGTCGTCACCGCGACGGGAGTCCGCACGGAACTCGGGCGCATCCAGCAGCTGGTAAGCGACGTCGAGCACACGGACACCCCACTCATCCGCTCGATCAACCGGCTGGGGCGTCAGGTGACGGTCACCGTGCTTCTGTTGACGATCGTCATGGTTGCGCTCGGGTTCCTCCTGCACGGTGACTCCGTCGAGCTGCTTCTCTCCTCAGCGATCGCGTTCGCGGTGGCCGCAGTGCCAGAGGGTCTGCCTGCAGTGGTGACGATCACCCTTGCGCTGGGCGTGCGGCAGATGGCCGCGCGGCAGGCGATCACCCGCCGGCTGGCCGCGGTGGAAACCCTCGGGTCGGTCACCGTCATCTGCTCCGACAAGACCGGCACTCTCACCAAGAACGAGATGACCGTGCGAGCGGCCGAGACAACCGCGTCGCGATACACGGTCACCGGTGACGGCTACGACCCCGGCGGTGAGGTCCTGCGAGGCGGCGACGCGACTGCCGCGGACACCCCCGACCTTCGCGCGCTGGCGCTCGCCCTCGCCCTCTGCAATGACGCGCGACTTGACCGCACCCAGGCAGGTGCGTGGCGCGTCGTCGGGGATCCTACAGAAGGTGCTCTCGTCGCTTTCGGCCACAAAGCGGGCATCGACCTGACCGGCTACACGCGGCAGAACGAGATTCCGTTCGCGGCCGAGGCGAAGTACATGGCCACCCTGGATCGGTCGGTGCAGGGCGAGCAGTGGGTCTTCGTCAAGGGTGCCCCCGACCGCTTGCTCGCACTCTGCGAGCACCAGCGGGCCGACGACGGAGGCCGGGAACCGATCGATCGGGATCGGTGGCAGTTGCTCGTAGACGCATACACCGCAAGGGGAATGCGGGTGCTCGCCGCGGCGCGCCGCAGCATGCCACCGGATGCCGTGACCGTCGAACCCGACGATCTCCACGACTTGGTGATGCTGGGCGTCGTCGCGATCGCCGACCCGCCGCGACCTGAAGCGACGGCCGCGATCGCCGAATGCCGGGAGGCGGGGGTGCGGGTGAAGATGATCACCGGCGACCACGCGCTGACGGCGCAGGCGATCGCCGCCGAGATGGGTGTCGCCGGCAGCGACGCGCCAGTGCTGACCGGGGCCGAGATCGACCGGATGGACGACCGGCAGCTGCGGGACGTCGTCGCAGATGTCGACGTGTACGCGCGCACCAGCCCGGAACACAAACTGCGAATCGTCGCGGCGCTTCAATCCATCGGCTCCGTCGTCGCGATGACCGGCGACGGAGTCAACGACGCCCCCGCCCTCACCCGCGCCGACGTCGGCGTCGCGATGGGCATGAAGGGAACAGAGGCCGCCAAAGACGCTTCGGACGTCGTTCTCGCCGATGACAACTTCGCCACCATCGAGCGAGCGGTACGTGAGGGCCGGCGCGTCTACGACAACCTGCGCAAGTCGGTGGTGTTCATCCTGGCCACGACTCTCGGTCAGGCCCTGGTCGTCTTCACTGCTGTGGTGGCCGGCTTCCCGGATCCGCTGCAGCCCACTCAGATCCTCTGGGTGAACCTCGTCACCGCCGTCACCCTCTCGCTCGCCTTCGCCTACGAACCTGTGGAGCCCGGAACGATGAAGCGACCCCCACGGCCGCCGCGTGAGTCGATCCTTTCGCACAACTTTCTCTTGCTGGCGGGGATGGGCATCGTCGTGGCAACCGCGACGACCGCAGCGTTCTTCGCCGAGCTTGCTCGAGGTGCTGACCTGGATGCCGCTCGCGCCACGGCTGTCACCGTGCTCGTCGTCGCCCAGGTCGCGGTGCTGTTCAACGTGCGCTTCCTCCGCCGGTCGAGCCTCACCCGCCGCGTGCTCACCGGGAATCGCGCGATCTGGATCTCGATCGCCGTCCTCGCCGTATTGCAGACGGCGTACACCTACCTGCCCCCTTTCCACGTGTGGTTCGGCTCCGTCCCGCTCACCCCCGCACAGTGGGCAGCCGCCCTCGGATACGCCCTGGCATGCTTCCTGGCCATTGAGGTGATCAAGGCGGTCGCGCGAGGGTTACCCTCCAAGAGGCGGCGGGAGGTTCGTCGACCCGGCACCAGTTCTCGGTGACCAGCAGACCGAGCCGGGCGAAGAGCGCGTGTGAGAGGGCTCATGGCGCCGTTCTGGATCTTCTTGCTGGGGCTGATGACCGTCGTCGGCGGCGCCGAGTTGATCGTGCGCGGCGCAAGTGTTCTGGCGGCCCGAGCGGGGATCTCACCGATGGTGATCGGCGCGACGGTCGTCGCGATCGGAACGAGCACACCCGAGCTCGCGATCGGTATCGAGTCCGCGGCCAGAGGGAGCGGCGCACTTGCTCTGGGCAACGTCACCGGGGCCAATATGCTCAATATCCTGTTCACCCTCGGCCTGATCGCGCTCATCCGCCCCGTTGTGCTGCGATCGCGAGTGATCCGCTTCGATCTTCCGGTGCTCGTCGGTGCCGCATCCCTTCTCCTGCTGCTGGCCGCGGACGGGGTCGTCAGCCGAGTGGACGGGATCCTTCTTCTTGCGCTCGGTTTCCTCTACTCGTTCCTGGTCGTCCGCG
>DMUE01000156.1 GCA_003476465.1 Microbacterium sp.
GTCAACCCCGGGAAACGGCGGCTCTCGGAAAGCGGGATCGTGTCGGTCACGACGACCTCGTCGATCGCGGTGTCTTGCAGACGCTCGGACGCCGGATCGCTGAGCACCGCGTGCGTCGCGGCGACGATCACGCGCTCGGCTCCCGCCGCTTTNNAGACAGACCCGCCCATCGACCTCGCCGACGATCTCGTGCACCGTCACCGTGTTGGCGACTTTCGGGTCGCGGCGCTTGTGGATGATGGCCAGCGGCGCTCCCAGGCTGTCCGACCACGTGTCGGCGACACGGACGCGGCCCATATCGGGCGAGACGACCGTGAGCTTGGATCGGTCCGCCTGTGAGAGCGTGCGCTGGAAGTACTCGAGCAGCACCGGCTTGGCGAAGAGGTGATCGACGGGACCGTCGAAGAATCCCTGGATCTGCGCGGCGTGCAGATCGACGCTCATGATGCGGTCGGCACCGGCGGTGCGCAGCAGGTCCGCGATGAGGCGGGCGCTGATGGGCTCACGTCCCCGCCCCTTCTTGTCCTGGCGGGAATACGGGTAGTACGGTGCGACTACGGTTATGCGCTTCGCCGAAGCGCGCTTCAGCGCATCGAGCATGATGAGCAGCTCCATGAGCCACTCGTTGACAGGGTGACCGAACGACTGGATGACGAAGACGTCGCAGCCACGGATACTGACTTCGAAGCGCGTGTAGATCTCACCGCTGGCGAAGGTACGGTGCTCCGTCGGAGCAAGCTCGATGCCCAGAGCATCCGCTACCTCGCTGGCGAGCGCGGGTGCTGAACGACCCGAGACGACCACCAGGCGCTTCTTGGTCTTGGCCACGAGTCCGGGCGCAATATCCAGGTCCCGATCGAGGTCAACCGTCTTCTTCTTGCGAACCATTGGAGGCCTTCTCTGCGGCCTGAGCCGCGGCAGTGCCAGGTCGGTTGCGTGCGACCCAGCCCTCGACGTTGCGTTGTGAGGCCGCCGTGAGCGCCAGCGCACCGGGCGGAATGTCCTTCCGCACCACTGTGCCGGCACCGGTATAGGCCCCGTCACCGATCCTAACCGGCGCGACGAAGACGTTGTGAGCACCGGTGCGGACGTGATCGCCGACCTGGGTGCGGTGCTTCTCGACTCCGTCGTAGTTGGCGACGATCGTCCCGGCGCCGACGTTCGCCCCGACGCCGACCTGCACATCGCCGAGGTAGGACAGGTGCGGCGCCTTGCTGCCGGCGCCGATGCGGGCGTTCTTTGTCTCGACGAATGTGCCGATCTTTCCCCGCGCGCCGAGGTAGGTGCCCGGTCGCAGGTAGGCGAAGGGGCCGACGGCTGCGCCCGCGCCGATGACCGAGAGCGTGGCGTCCGTGCGGCTCACCGTGGCGTCCTCCCCCACCTCGCAGTCGATGAGACTTGTGTCGGGGCCGACGATCGCGCCCTCGGCGATGGCGGTGGCGCGCAGGATGTGCGTGTTCGGCAACACCGTCACATCGGGCGCGAGCGTTGCGGTCACGTCGATCCACGTCGTCGCCGGGTCTTGGATCGTCACTCCCTCGAGCTGCCAACGGCGCACGGTACGCGCGTTGAGTTCAGCGGCCGCGGCCGATAGCTGCACCCGGTCGTTGATGCCGAGGGCGGCGCTCGGGTCCGGCGCCACGCTCGCCCCGACCGGCATGCCCGCCCTGCGGAGGAGGCCCACGACATCCGTCAGGTACAGCTCACCCTGCGCGTTGTCCGCGCCGATGGCGCCGATCTGCTCGCGAAGCGCCCCGGATTGGAAGACGTAGACCCCGGCGTTGATCTCGGCGATCGCGCGCTCGTCGGGCGAGGCGTCCCGCTGCTCGACGATGCGCGCCACGACGCCATCACCCCCGCGAACGACGCGGCCGTATCCCGTCGGGTCATCCAGAAGCGCGCTCAAGAGGGTGCCCGCGGCGCCCGCCTCGCGATGACTGGTCACGAGTTCCATCAGGGTCGCCGCGTCGAGGAGCGGCACGTCCGCGCTCAGGATCAGGATGTCTCCGCCGAAGTCCGTCAGGCTCTCGAGCGCGACCTGCACGGCGCGGCCCGTTCCCGGGATGTCGTCCTGATCGACGACGACGGCGGCAGGGGCGACATCCTGAACGACTTCGGCGAGCTTATCGCGCTCGTGGCGCACGACCACGAGCAGCCGATCCGGATCGAGCGCTCCCGCCGTGTCGAGCACGTGCTGAAGCAGAGACCTGCCGCCGATGCGATGCAACACCTTCGGGGTACGAGACCGCATGCGGGTGCCCTGACCCGCGGCGAGGACGACGATGGCGAGGTTCTGATCTGTCATGCTCCGCCGCCAGGATTCGAACCTGGACCTAACAGCTCCAAAGGCTGTCGTGCTGCCGTTACACCACGGCGGATCGCGTCCGTCACCGGTCCGCCCCCCAAGTCTGCCAGAGCGGGCGCGGGCGCTCCCTCACGCGGCGCCGACCCGACCGGCTTCGACGGTGGCGCGGAGTTCGGGCATTCCGCGAACGTCGCGAGCGAGGCGAAACCCCGGGCATCCGCGATGATGGGGGGATGGCACGCGAGAGCGACGAAGTCGACCGGATCGTCGCGGCGTGGACAGCCCAGCGGCCCGATCTCGATTTCTCGCCCCTCGAGGTGCTTTCCCGGGTCGATCGCCTCTCCCGGCACCTCGACCGCGCCCGGCGTGCCGCATTCGCTCGCAGCGAACTCGTGGCATGGGAGTGGGATGTGCTGTCGGCGCTCCGCCGAGCGGGCGAGCCCTTCCAGCTCAGCCCCAAGCAGCTCTTGCAGCAGACCCTCGTCTCGAGCGGCACCATGACCAACCGCATCGACCGACTCGTAGGCCGTCGCCTCGTGCGACGCGAATCGGATCCCGGCGACGGGCGAAGTGTTCTCGTGACGCTGACGGACGAGGGCCGCACGCGCGTCGATGCCGCCATCACCCGTCTCGTCGACGCAGAATCGCACCTGCTGTCCGAACTTTCCCGCTCGGATCGTGAGCGACTGGCCGGGTTGCTGCGCAAGCTCAGCCTGGGCTTCGACGCCGAACCCGCCTCCTGAGGAAAGAGGGACATGACGAACGCACCGGAATCGACGCCCGTGGGGTCGGGCGGATGGCTCCACCGCGTCTTCGGCGGCCCCTCGGCCGTCTACGGGCTCATCCTCTACTCGGCCCTCATCGCCGGCGTCTCGGACGAGTCCACCGACAGCCTCGAGGTGCTGATCGTCTCGTTCGTGTCGCTGATCATCTTCTTCATCGCACACGTCTTCGCGCACACGCTCAGCGACCACGGCGAGCACGGCTTCTGGAACGCGCTCGAGGGCGGGGTGCGGGAGTCGGTCGGCATGCTGTACGCCGCAATCCCGTCGACGCTCGTTTTGATCGCGGGCGCGACGACGCGGATGGATGCGGACGACNNACGTTCGTGCCCCGGGACGGAACTGCCTTGTGCGGGCGTTGGTGGGGCGAAGCGGGCGTCCTGCCCGCACGACCGCAGAGGATGGCGCACCTAGGCTGGAGGGATGGCACATCTGCTGGGCGGCGAGGCGCTCCACCTCGAGTACCCGGCGAAGGTCGTGCTCGATGAGGTCACCGTGGCGATCGCGGAGGGCGACCGGATCGGCATAGTCGGCCGGAACGGCGACGGCAAGTCGACGCTGATGAAGGTGCTCACCGGAGTCATCGACCCGGACGAGGGCCGGGTCACCCGCCGCGGCGGCCTGACCGTCGGGATGCTCGCGCAGACCGACGACCTGCCCGACGACGGCACGATTCGCCACGCCATCGTCGGCGACCGCCCCGAGCACGAGTGGCTCGGCGACGCCCGCGTGCGGGATGTGCTCGATGGACTGATGGGAGACCTGGACCTCGAGGCATCCGTGGTCGGTCTTTCGGGTGGGCAGCGGCGACGCGTCTCGCTCGCTCGCCTGCTCGTCGGCGACTGGGATGTCATTGCCCTCGACGAGCCGACTAACCACCTCGACGTCGAGGGCATCGCCTGGCTCGCCGCCCACCTCGCCAACCGCTGGTCGAAGAACACGGGCGGGCTGCTGCTCGTGACGCATGACCGGTGGTTCCTCGATGCCGTCTGCACGCGGATGTGGGAGGTGCACGACGGCGTCGTCGACCCCTTCGAGGGCGGTTACGCGGCCTACGTCCTGCAGCGCGTCGAGCGTCAGCGTCAAGCCGCGGTCAGCGAAGAGAAGCGGCAGAACCTGATGCGCAAGGAGCTCGCGTGGCTGCGCCGCGGGGCACCCGCCCGCACGTCGAAGCCGAAGTTCCGGATGGATGCCGCTGCCGAACTGATCGCGGACGAACCGCCCCCGCGCAACACGGTCGAGCTGTCGCAACTCGCGACGGCGCGGCTGGGCAAGGACGTCGTCGACCTGCTCGACGCGGGCGTCACCTATGGCGAGAAGACCGTGCTGCAAGATGTGCAGTGGCTCATCGCGCCGGGCGAGCGCACGGGGATTCTGGGTCCGAACGGCGCCGGGAAGTCGACCCTGCTCGGGCTCGTGACGGGCGATGTGGAGCCGACATCGGGCCGCGTCAAACGGGGCAAGACCGTGCGGATCGCCTCGCTCAGTCAGCGCCTGACCGAGCTCGACGAGGTCGCCGATCTGCGCGTGCGCGAGGTGCTGGCGCAGCAGAAGACGTCGTACGCCTCGGGCGGCAAGGAGCTCACGCCCGCCCAGCTGCTCGAGCGCCTCGGGTTCCGCTCCGCCGAGTTGTCGACGCCGGTGCGCGACCTGTCAGGCGGGCAGAAGCGCCGCCTGCAGCTGCTGCTCGTGCTGCTCGGCGAGCCGAACGTGCTGATCCTCGACGAGCCGAGCAACGACCTCGACACCGACATGCTGGCGGCGATGGAGGACCTGCTCGATTCGTGGCCCGGCACACTGCTGGTCGTCTCGCACGACCGCTACCTGCTCGAGCGCGTCACCGACCTGCAGTACGGCATCTTCGATACGCGCCTGCGGCACCTGCCCGGCGGCGTCGACGAGTACCTGTGGCGCCGCGCGGACGAACGCGGACGAACGGATGCCTCGGCATCCGCTCCCGCAACCGGCACGGCCTCGGTCGCCGGGGCACCCCGCACACCGGCGCCCTCCTCCCCTGCCCTCGCGGGCTCCGACCGCCGCTCCGTCGAGAAAGAGGTCTCGTCGATCACGCGGCAGCTGGCAAACCTCGACAAGAAGATCCTCGCAGCCCACGACGGCCTGGCGGCGCACGACCAGTCCGACTATGTCGGAATCGGGCGCCTCACGGCCGAATTGCAGGCGTTCGAGGCCGAGGTGTCGCGCCTCGAGGAGCGCTGGCTCGAACTGAGCGAGCTGCTCGACGCCGGCTAGGACGCCGAGCAGCTCGCAACGAGGTCAGACGAGGCCGTTCTCTTCCAGCCACTGCGAAGCGATCTCGTCGGGCGACATCTCCTCTTCCGTGCTCTGGACGTTGAGGGCGACCAGGGCCTCCGCGGTGAGAGCGTCGCTGACGGCGTTGATCACATCCGCGATCTCGTCGGCCACGTCCGCGTTCACGAGCGGGACGACGTTCGACGCGAGGAACAGACCCTCCGGGTCGTCGAGAACGACGAGGTTCTGCGTCTGGATCCGCGGGTCGGCCGTGAAGACGTTCGCGACATCGACCGTGCCTGCGACGAGGTTCTCCACCGTGGTGTCACCCGTGGGCGAGAAGGTCACATCGACACCGTAGACGTCGGCGAGCCCGGTCGGGCCGTACGGGCGCTCGGCGAGCTCGGGCGGGCCGCCCAGCGTGAGCGGACCGCTCACGCTGGCCAGGTCCGCGATCGTGGTCAACCCGTTCTCATCGGCGAAGGCCGCGGTCACGGTGTAGGAGTCCTGATCGCTGGCCTCGGCCTGGTCGAGCACCATGAGGTTCTCGGGCAGGGCTTCCTGCAGGGCGGCGTAGACGTCCTCGGGGGTGCGGGCCTCGGTCTCCTCTTCGAAGTACTGCAGCAGGTTGCCGCTGTACTCGGGGAACAGGGTGATCGCACCCGATTCGACCTCCGGCATATACGCATCGCGTTGCCCTATGTTGAACTGGCGTTCGACCTCGAACCCCGCTCCCTCGAGAGCCTGGGCGTAGATCTCGGCGATGATCTCGTTCGAGTAGTACGCCTGCGAGCCGACGACGATTGTGTCACTCATCGCCTCTCCGCCGCCGGCGGTGTCTTCCTCGAGTGGGTTGCTGGAGGAGCAACCCGCGAGCACGAGCGCTGCCGTAGCCGCGAGCGCGCCGAAGACGAGCCTCTTCTTCGCTGTGTTCATGGTGCTTTCTTCTCTCTGTTGTGGATCGGGGCGGACGAGTGGGTCGAGTGCGAGCCGGTCACACGGCCGTCGGCTGGGCGGATGGCCGGGGCGCTGCGCCTCGGCGGCGCTCGGCGGGTCGCGGGCCCGCTCCGCCGGTCCGTCCGGCGAGCACGCCGCGCGGGATCACCAGACGCTCGGAGATGGCGAACAACGCGTCGAGCACGAGGGCGAGGGTCGCGACCAGGATCGCTCCGGCGAGCACCTGGTCGAAGCGGTTCAGATTGATGCCCTGGATGATGTACAGACCGAGCCCGCCGAGGCCGACGTAGGCCGCGATCGTCACGGTAGCCACGATCTGCAACGTGGCGGCGCGCAGGCCCGACACGAGCAACGGCAGACCGAGCGGCACCTCGATGCGCCAGAGGATCTGCCATTCGGTCATACCCATAGCCCGGCCGGCGTCGATCGCACGGCGATCGATCGCCTCGAAGCCGGCATACGCGCCCGCGAGGATGGACGGGATGCCGAGTAACACGAACGTGATGAGCGCCGCCGCCTGCGTCTGCAGCACGCCCATCAGGAGCACGAGCAGAACGAGCAGCCCGAACGATGGCACCGCGCGCGCAGCCCCGGAGATGGCGACCGCGATCTCGCGTCCTTTGCCGGTGTGTCCGATCACCCATCCCGTGGGGACGGCGACTGCGGCCGCGATCAGGACCGAGAGGAACGTGTAGCCCAGGTGCTGGCCGATCGCCACCGGAATGCCCAGCGATCCCGACCAGCGTTCGGGGTTCATCAGCCACGCGAGGGTCTCGGCGAACAGGTTCATGAGCCGCCCCCGACCGGAGCGATGGCGCGGCGGGCGCGTCGCTCGGCTCGGCGGCTGGCCGGACGCGCCCAGGGCATGAGCGCTCGCCCCGCGAGCACGAGTAGATAGTCGAGAATCAGAGCGATCACGACGACGGCGACGACGCCTGCGAGCACTTCGGGGATGATGCGGCGCTGCAGCCCGTTCGTGAAGAGATAGCCGAGATTTTGGACCCCGATCAGAATGCCGACCGTGGCGAGGGAGATCGTACTGACCACTGTCACCCGGAGGCCCGCAAGGATGACGGGGCCCGCGAGCGGGAACTCCACGGCCCAGAACCGCCGGAACGATCCGTAGCCGAGGGCCGTGGACACCTGGCGGATAGCCGGATCGACCGACTGCAGACCGTCTGAGACAGAGCGGACCATGATCGCGATGGCATAGATCGTCAGGGCGATGATCAGGTTGGGCGGGCTGATCGCGCTATAGCCGAAGATGGCGGGCAGCAGCATCAGCAGCGCGAGCGACGGGATCGTGTACAGGAGCCCGACGATGGTGATGAGGCCGCTGCGCAGCAGCTTGTAACGGAAGGCCACCCACCCGAGCGGAACCGACAACACGAAACCGATGACGATCGCGATGACGCTCTGTTGAAGATGCACCAGCGACAGCTCGCCGATCAGGTCGAGGTTATCGAGCACCCAGTTCACGTCAGCTCCCGGATCACGCCGGCGGCCGATCCACGAGCGCGCCCTGCATCCGGCCTTCGGCGTCGATCACCATCGTGCCGTGCGGAGTCTGGCGCAGGCTCAACACGCGTTTGCCCTTGTCGGCGCCGATGAAGCTCGCGACGAACTCGTTCGCCGGATTCTCGAGGATCTCGTTCGGGCTGCCGATCTGGGCGACGCTCGC
>DMUE01000245.1 GCA_003476465.1 Microbacterium sp.
GGAGGCTTCCTGCGAGCGGCCCGTTTCGCCGGGAGCCGAGCCGGTCGCCAGCGTGAAGGGCCCGTTCGGCTCCGAGCCCGAACTCGACGCCTACATCCCGATCCACACGGACGAGACGGTCTGGACCGATGTCATCGTCGGTGAGGGGAAGCCCATCCGGTCATCGGATCAGATGCTGCTCGCCGACATCGTGCTCTTCGACGGGTCGACCGGGGAACGGCTCGGCGCGACCCTCTACGACGGTGACCTCGCGCAGGCGAGAAAACTCGAGGAGTGGAATGCGACATTCCCCGGTCTAGAGGATTCGCTGCACTGCGCCCGCGAAGGCGCCCGTGTCGTGACCGTCCTGCCGGCCGGCGCGGTCCCGGAGCAGGCCGCCGTGAGTCTTGGACTCAGCGCGGATGATTCCGCCATCGTCGCAACGGATCTGCGCAAGGTCTACCTCGCCCAGGCCGAGGGGGCCGATCAGTTCGTCGCCGAGAACGGGCTGCCCAGTGTCGTGCGTGCCCCGGATGGTCGTCCGGGCGTGATCGTTCCCGACGGCGCACCGCCTACGGACTTGACCACCGAGGTGCTGATAGAAGGCACTGGAGCCGAAGTGACGGGCGACGTGCCGGTTCGCGTGGCGTACACAGGCGTGCTGTGGGACGAGAAGAGCGAGTTCGANNCTCGAGGAGTGACCGCGTCCCGGTCTGAGGCCGGTCGCCCGCATCTAGGATGGGTGCGTGCCAGAGAAGATTGCGCCTGAGGAGCGGCTGCTCAGCCTGACCGTCGCGCTCATGGCGCATCGGTACGGGCTGACGAAGGAGCAGATCCTGTCGTCGGTCTCGGGCTACCGCGAGGCCCGGGGCGAGGGCCGGGCCTCGGACGCACTCGAGAAGATGTTCGAGCGAGACAAGGATGCCCTGCGCGAGCTGGGAGTCCCGATTCATACGGTCGGGGACTACGCGGATCCGGACGATCTGCGTCAGGCGCGGTATCTGATCCCCAAAGCGGAGTATCTCCTCCCGGCGGACATCACGTTCACGCCCGCGGAGGTCGCCGTCCTCGATCTTGCGGCGGCCGTATGGGGCGAGAGTTCGATGTCGGCGGATGCCGGCTCTGCTCTCCGCAAGATCCGTGCGCTGGGGATCGACGTCGATGAGCCCATCATCGGATTCGCACCGCGCATCTCGGCGCGGGATGCCGCGTTCACTCCGCTCCGTCAGGCGAACGACGAGGCGCGGGTGGTGCGCTTCACCTATGTCAAACCGGGCGATGACGTTCCGCGGCTCCGCACGGTGGAACCCCATGCGCTCATCGAATTCGAGGGACGCTGGCATGTGCACGGACTCGATCGCGATCTCGGCGCGACGCGCACGTTCCTGCTGTCCCGAATAGTCGGCGATGTCGTGATCACGCGCGAGACATTCGATCCCGCTGTGCGCGTCGGCGCCGGGGAGCGCGCCCGCCTGGGACTGGAGAAGGTCTCGGAGCAGAACGTCGCCGAGTTGCGCGTGCAAGATGCCACGGAGGCCGCAGTGCGGCTGCGACGCCGGGGAACGAGGGAGGGCGATGTCTTGCGTGTGCGGTTCGTCGACATCCACGTGCTCGCGGATGAGTTGGCCTCCTATGGCCCGGAGGTGCGGGTGGAGGGGCCGCCCGCCCTGCGCGCGGAGGTCATCACGAGGCTTCGTCGCACGCTGGCCGTACACGGGTGGAAAGGATGAACGCCGGCAAGCCGCTCCTCGCGATCGACCGCGTCGCGATCGTGATGAACCTGGTTCCCTATCTCGTGGAGCGGGGGCCGGTCTCGGTCGACGAGGCCGCTCGCGAGCTCGACGTGGCACCCGACCTGTTGCGCCGGCTCGCCGAAGGTCTGGTGGTGATCGGACTGCCCGAGGGCATGCACAACGACCTGTTCGACATCGACTGGGACCTGCTGGACGAGCGCGACGAACTCCAGCTGCTCAACACGGTCGCTTTCGAACGCGTCCCTCGCCTCACCGCTCGTGAGGCCGCAGCATTACTCGCCGGGCTGCAGCTCGCGGGATCCGCGCCGGGCGTGGCGGACCAGGGGGTTATCCCCGGGCTGATCGCGAAGTTGTCTCGCGGTGCGAGCGCACCACCGGCCGAGCTCACCCTCACCGCCGGCCCGAGCGATGAGGTCCGCTCGGCGGTCATGGATGCCCTCGACCGTGGCGTCGCCGTCTCGTTCACCCATCAGAAACCGGATGCGGCACCGACCATGCGCACCGTCGACCCCGTGAAGATCCTCGTCAAGGACGATCAGTGGTATCTGCGCGGCTGGTGCCATCTGCGGCGCGAAATGCGCACTTTTCACCTCGACCGCATCAGCGATGCGGTCGTCACCGACGTTCCGGCCGCCGCTCACCACGATCCCGAGGCGAGCATTTTCGCGAGGACGGACGGCCCGCTCGAAGCGACCATCCGGTTCGCGCCGCATGTCGCACCCCTGCTCGGTCAATTCCTGGACCACGCGGTCGTCACGCCCCATCCGACCCGCTCGCGTGCCGTACTCCGAGTCGCCGACCCCACGCAGCTCAAGCGGCTCGCCGCCCGGCGCGGGGGAGAGGTCGAGATCGTCGCCCCCGACGAGGCACGGGTGGCCACACTCGAGTGGGCGCGCGCCGGACTGGCCCAATACCTGTGAGGGCGGTGCGGCTCACGACATCCGCTGATGCGGCGCTCCCGACCGCCCGGCGATGCACGGGGTAGACTCGATCACGCGCACGTTTTTGCGATACGACGGAGAGAGTACATGTTAGGGAACCTTCAGGGATGGCACCTGCTCATCCTTCTCGCCGTGATCTTGCTGCTGTTCGGC